>DASTWB010000145.1:0-2506 GCA_035758725.1 Gaiellaceae bacterium | reverse complement strand
TGGAAGCGCGAGCCGTTCACGAGCGACAGCACGAGGCACGTGTCCGTCTGGGAGAAGACCGCCGCGGCGTAATTCCGTCGCACCCCCGTTTCGCGGTTGACGGAGTGGGGAAAAGTGGGCTAAAGTGGTAGAAAGTGGGAGAGTGCGAATGGCACGTTCATGCTGCTCGGAGAGTTCGAACACACCATCGACGACAAGAACCGGCTCACCCTTCCGGCCCGGTTCCGGGACGCCATGTCCGACGGCGTCGTCGTCACGCGCGGCATGGACGGCTGTCTGTATGCCTACCCGCGAGGCGACTGGCTGGAGCGGTTCCAGGCGCGCGTCGCGGCGCTCGATCCGCTCAGCAGTGAGGGCCGCAAGCTGCAGCGCCACTTCTTCTCAGGCGCGGCCGAGGCCGAGCTGGACAAGCAGGGGAGGATCATGATTCCAGGAGCCCTGCTCCGCTATGCGGGCCTCGAGCGGGAAGTCGTCGTCGCCGGGATCCACGATCACCTCGAGATCTGGGATCGGGAGACCTGGCGGCGGGAGCTCAACGAGGTCGAAGGGAGTGCGGAGCATGTTGCCGAGCGTCTTGCAGCCAAACGCGACTGATCACGTCCCCGTCCTGGCCGAAGAGGTCCGGCGCCTGCTCGACGTGCAACCCGGCGAGACGGTCGTCGACGCGACCTTCGGCGCGGGCGGTCACGCCGCGCTGCTCGCGGAGGACCTGAAGGGCGAGGGCAAGTACATCGCAATCGATCGGGACCTGAGCGTGAAGCCGTACTTCGAGGCCTTCCGTCGGGGCGCCGGCGTGAAGACGCGATTCCTGGCGGGCGATTTCGCCGACGTGCTCGAGCGGTTCGCCGACAACGAGCGGACGGCGGACGCGGTCCTGTTCGACCTCGGCGTGTCGAGCATGCAGCTCGACCGGCCCGAGCGCGGGTTCTCGTACGCGGCCGACGCGCCGCTCGACATGCGCATGGATCCGTCCGCCGAGGTGTCGGCCCGCGAGCTCGTGAACGAGGCGAGCGAGCGCGAGCTGACCGAGATCTTCCGGTCGTACGGCGAGGAGCGCTATGCGCGCCAGATCGCCAAGCGCATCAGCCGCGAGCGGCGGACGGAGCCGTTCGAGACGACCGGCCAGCTCGTGGAGGCGATCAAGTCCGCGATCCCGACGCCCGCCCGCTTCGGCGAGGGCCATCCGGCCCGGCGCGTGTTCCAGGCGCTCCGCATCGCGGTGAACGACGAGCTCGGCGCGCTCGAGGCTGCGCTCCCGGCGGCGCTCGAGCTGCTGAACCCCGGCGGGCGGGTCGCGGTCATCAGCTTCCACTCGCTCGAGGATCGGATCGTCAAGCGCTTCTTCCGCGCCGAGGCGCACGGCTGCACCTGTCCGCCCGACTTCCCGGTGTGCGTCTGCGGCCGGGAGCCGGCGCTCCGGATCCTCACCCGGAAAGCCGTGCGGCCGACCGCGCAGGAGATCGCGATGAACCCGCGTGCAGCCTCGGCGCGCCTCCGCGGAGCTCAGAAGGCCTGATGGCCGTCGCCGTCGCACGCACGCGGGCGCGTGCTCGCCCGAGACGGCGGGCGGCCGCTCGGCGCCGGACCGCCGGCGGTGCGGTCTGGATCGTCGTCATGGGCGTCCTGCTCGCCGGAGTCGTCGCGCTCAACGTCGCGGTCCTGCGCCTGAACCTCCAGTTCGACCAGCTCGCGCGGGACCGGGACAAGCTGCGCGCGGAATCGGCGGAGCTGGCCTCGGAGCTGGCCACGCGTTCGGCGTCGGCCCGCACGAGCAGCCTCGCGCGTCACCGTCTCGGCTACCTGCCGGCGGACCCGGCCACCACGACGTACCTGGACCTCGGGCGCCGGTGAGCCGGCGCCTTCCGAACCGGCGCATCAGGCTCCTTCTCGTCCTCTTCACTCTCGCGTTCGCAGGGACCTTCGGCCGGGCGGTGTGGCTGCAGGCGGTCCACGCGCAGGGGCTCGACCGTCTCGCGCAGGGGCAGCATCACGCGACCGTCACGGTGCCGGCGCCGCGGGGCTCGATGGTCGACCGCAACGGCGTCCGCCTGGCGATCGGCCGGCGGGCCACGACCGTGTACGCCAACCCGAAGCACGTCGCGAACCCGCAGGCGGCCGCCCTCGCCGCAGGCCGGACGCTCCACGTCGACCCGGACAGCCTCTACGGGCCGCTCGCAGACCGCTCGCGCGGGTTCGTCTACGTCGCCCGGAAGGCGGATCCCAAACGTGCCGACGCGCTCGAGCGCAAGGGGATCCAGGGCCTCGGCTTCTACTCGGAGGAGCGCCGTGTGTATCCACAGGGACCGGTGGCGGCGCACGTGCTCGGCTATGCCGGGGTCGACAACAAGGGTCTGTCCGGCCTCGAGCTGGCGCTCGACGAGACGCTCGCCGGTCGCCCGGGACGCGAGACCATCGTCCGCGATCCGTTCGGCCGCGCGCTGGACGTCATCCAGGCGACGCCGGCGGTGGAGGGTCGCGACGTCCGGCTCACGCTCGACGCGACGCT
>DASTWB010000152.1:0-7202 GCA_035758725.1 Gaiellaceae bacterium | reverse complement strand
TGGGGCCCGGGCGCCAGGCGACGCGGTGATAGAGCGCGCTGATACCGAACATCGTGGCGAGCGCCGTTGCGAACACCACCGCCGCAACCCGCTCGGAGGCGCCCGAAGCGCCGGCGACGAGGGGGAAGCCGAGGACGAGTGCGCCGAAGAAGGCGTACTGGTGGAAGACACCGCGAAACCGCGGCCGCGACGGCACGTCCATCCCAGCCAGGATAAACGGTCGGTCTCATTGACTCACGCGGCCCGACGGCGCGGGGATCGCGCTCCGGAGGCGGTTTCCGCGGCCGTCTCTTAATCCCGACTTAGCTTTCTTCGCCACACTGAAGAGCGTGAAGATCCTGGTCGTCGACGACGAGCGCGCCGTTCGCGACTCCCTGCGCCGCGCCCTCGAGCTGGAGGGTTACGACGTCGACCTCGCGGTCGACGGCGGCGACGCGCTCCAGCGGCTGGAGGCGAACGGCCAACCCGACGCGGTCATCCTCGACGTCCTCATGCCGGGGGTCGACGGGCTGGACGTCTGCCGGCAGCTCCGGCGGAAGGGCAACGGCGTCCCGGTGCTGATGCTCACCGCGCGCACAGAGGTCGAGGACCGCGTGGCCGGGCTGGACGCAGGCGCGTACGACTACCTCCCGAAGCCCTTCGCGCTGGAGGAGCTCCTGGCGCGGCTCCGCGCGCTCCTGCGGCGCGTCTCTCCCGAGACCGGGGAGGTGCTGCGCTTCGCCGACCTCGACCTGAACCCGAGCACCAGGGAAGTCCGTCGCGGCGGTGACGCGATCGAGCTCACGCGGACGGAGTTCAACCTCCTCGAGCTGTTCCTGCGGAACCCCCGGCAGGTGTTGACGCGGTCCGTGATCTTCGAGCGGGTCTGGGGCTACGACTTCGGCTTCGCCTCCAACTCGCTGGACGTGTACATCGGCTACCTGCGGCGCAAGACCGAGGACGGTGGCCGCCCGCGGCTGATCCAGACGGTACGCGGCGTCGGCTACGCGCTGCGCGAGTCATGAGCTTTCGCACCCGTCTCGCCCTCGCCGCGGCCGCGGCAGTTGCCCTTGCCGTCGTGCTGGCCTCGTTCACGGTCTTCGTCGTCGTCCGCAGCCAGCTTCGCGCGGAGGTCGACCGAGCGCTGCAGCGGCGCGCGGACGAGATCGCCCTGCTTCCGCCGGACCAGGTCGCGCGGGCGCTCGTCCGGCCGGACTTCGAGCTCGGCGGCGCCGAGGGCTATCCGCAGGTCGTGACCGAGGACCGGATCGTGCGGCCGCCCCGAGCCCAGTTCGCGCTTCCCGTCACGGACCGGGTGCGGGAGGTGGCGACCAGTGGAGGCGAGGCGTTCCTGACGGACGCCGACGTCGGAGGGACGCACGTCCGGCTGATCACGTTTCCGTACGCCCCCGGCATCGCCGTCCAGGTCGCACGGCCGCTGACGGAGGTCGATCACACGCTCGAGCGGGTGACCCGCTTCCTCGTCGCGATCGCGCTGGTCGGGATCGGCTCGGCGGCGTTTCTCGGGCTCCTCGTCTCGCGTGCCGCGCTCGCACCCGTTCGGCGGCTGACCGAGGCGGCGGAGAACGTCACCGAGACGGGTGACCTCTCGGAGCGCATCCAGGTGTCCGGCGGGGACGAGCTGAGCCGCCTTGCCTCCCGCTTCAACACGATGCTCGCCGCTCTCGAGGCCTCGGCGCGGGCGCAGCGCCAGCTGGTCGCGGACGCGTCGCACGAGCTCCGGACGCCGCTCACCAGCCTGCGCACGAACATCGAGGTGCTCTCGGGGAACCGCCGGCTGCCCGCCGCGGAGCGGGAGCCGCTGATGCGCGACGTCGTGGAGCAGCTCGACGAGATGACAACCCTCGTCGCGGAGCTCGTGCAGCTGGCTCAGGGCGACGCCCAGCCGAGCGAGCCGGAGGACGTCCGGCTCGACGTGCTCACGGAGAGCGCGGTCGAGCGGACACGGCGGAACCGGCCGGGGATCGAGTTCACGACCGACCTGCAGGAGTCGTTCGTGCACGGGGTGCCGGCGAACCTTGAGCGGGCGATCGGAAACCTCCTCGACAACGCCGCCAAGTGGAGCCCGCCCGGCGGCGAGGTCGAGGTTGCGGTCAGGGACGGCGAGGTGACGGTGCGCGACCACGGGCCGGGCATCGAGGACAGCGACCGGCCCTACGTCTTCGACCGCTTCTACCGTTCGGCGTCCGCGCGCGGGATGCCGGGCTCGGGCCTCGGCCTCGCCATCGTCCGGCAGGTGGCCGAGGCACACGGCGGCTCCGTCACGGCGGAGGCGCCGGAAGGCGGGGGGACGCTGATGCGGCTCCGGCTCGACGGCCGCCCGAATTCTTAGGCGACGTTCATCCCACTCTTAGGGTCGCCTGTTTCGATGAGGCCATGACACGAATCCAGAAGATCGCAGTCGGCGGCGCAGTCCTGCTCGCCGTCTCCGGGGCCGGCGCCGCCGTCGCGGCCACCAAGCTCCGGTCTCCGAAGGCGGAGAGCCAGGCGATCGTCAACGACGTGGCCGACCAGCTCGGCGTCACGCCGCAGCAGGTGACGAACGCCTTCAAGACCGCGATGAAGAACCGGATCGACCAGGCCGTGAAGGACGGACGTCTGAACCGGGCCGAGGCCAACCGGCTCAAGGCGGAGATCGACCGGCAGTCCGTGCCGATGTTCGGCCCGGGCTTCGGCGGCCGCCATCACTTCGAGTTCCGCCACGAGCACAAGCTGGACACCGCGGCGAAGTACCTCGGCATGACCGAGGCCCAGCTCCGGTCGGCGCTCGAGGACGGGAAGACACTCGCCCAGATCGCGAAGGACAAGGGCAAGTCCGTCGACGGGCTCGTCGGCGCGCTCCTCGGTGACGCCCGCTCCCGGCTCGACCAGCAGGTCGAGGAGGGCAACCTCACGCGGGCCGAGGTGAACGAGATGCTCTCCGGCCTCCGCGCCCGGATCACCGACATGGTGAACGGCCGGATGCCGACACACGGCCGTTTCGGACATCGCTTCGGTTTCCACGGCCCGGATCGGGACTCTCGCGGGATGAACGCCCCCTCCGTGGCTCCGGCGTTCTGACGAACCGGAACCTCGCGCGCCGCCCGGGTGTATCTGGGCGGTGCCGAGGTTCCTGGTCCTCGTAGCCGCCGCCGTCCTCGCGTCGGCCGGCGCAGCCTCGCCGGCGACGCTCGGGGAGCAGCGCGTCCTGATCATGCTGACGACGTGGGGGCCCGAGCCGTACGCGCCGGACCAGATCCGCGGCCAACTCGACGAGGCGGCCGCGTACATGCGGAGCACCTCCTACGGGAAGACCTGGCTGACCGGCGAGGTCACACCCTGGCTCCACGCGCTGCCGTCGAAGCCGGGCTGCGACACCGGGTCGATCGCCCTGGCTGCTCAGTCCGCCGCCCGGGCGGCGGGGTACGACCTCGCTCGCTACACGACGCTCGGCATCGCGATGCCCCATCTGGACGCCTGTGCCTGGGGCGGCGCCTACTTCGCGCCCGGCATCTGGCTGAACGGACGCTGGGATCGGCAGGTGATCGCCCACGAGCTCGGGCACACGTACGGAATCAGCGAGGAAGGCTCGGCCTGGGTGTGCGACCCCACCTGCCAGGCGGAGCCGTACCGCGACCCGTTCAGCGTGATGGGCCACGGTCTGAGCGACTACGGCGCGTGGGAGAAGCACATGTTCGGGTGGGTCGACCGGGTCGCCGCTCCGGCCGCACGCGTCTCGCTCGGCGCGATCGACCGGACCGGCACGAGCGCGCAGGCACTGCGGGTCGTCGTCGCGGGCGACGAGTACTGGTTCGAGTACCGGCCGCCCGTGCCGGTGTGGCCGTACGCGCCGGACGCCGCTCCCGGCGTCGCGATCCACGCCGGGTCGAACGGGCTCGGTGAGCCGGGCCGCTTCCCCGGCCGGAACCTGCTCCTGCACGACCCGGTGCGCCGCGGGCGTCCCTCCGTCCAGGCCGGCGAGACCTTCGCGGTCCGGGGAGCGTTCGCCGTTCGCGTGGACTCGGCTGGCTCGGACACGGCGGAGCTCGCATTTCGGTGGACCGACCGGACGAGGCCGGCACGGCCGAGGATCGTCGGGGCGCGGGTACGAGGAGCTCGGCTGTTCGTCCGCTGGCTCAGGGGATCCGAGCATGGGAGCGGGATCGCCGCGCACGACGTCTACGTCGACGGCCGGCGTGCGGGCCGTGTGGCCAGCTCGCGCATCCTCGGGAGCCTCGCGATCGCGAACGACGACGCCTTCGCGATCCGTGTGCGGCCGGGTCGTCACACGGTGGCCGTGGTCGCCGTCGACCGGGCCGGCAACCGGAGCCGGCCGGCCCGGCGAGTCGCCAAGCGGACCTAGTCCCTCTCAGGGATCCGGGATCGAGCCGCTCGGGCCGACGCAGGTACCACGATGCGACGCGCCGCCCGCGCCGTCCCGCTCGCGGCTGCCCTCGTTCTCGGGGCGGCCTGGCTGCTGCCTGCCGCCGGCGGCGCGAGCGCCGCTCGGGCTCAGGCCCCGGCGATCACGCTGACCTCCCCCGCGAACGGGGCGCTCATCCGCTCGAGCCACGTGACGTTCGCCTGGCGGGTCGAGTGGCCGCGCGGGCTGCCGCTGCCCGGAGGGACCGTGGAGGTCGTCCACCGCTACGCCTCCGACGCTGCGCTCACGCGAGAGGTCTCGACGGCGACGCGGACCTGCCCGGCGGCGAACGTCGGCTGCTGGTCGAGGTACCGGCCGAGCGCGACCTTCTACGGCCGGTACTACTGGCAGGTGAGCCTCACCGGAGCGGTGCAGGCGGCGAGCCGGACCTACCTGTTCAGCGTCAGCGGTCCCCGCGCGGGCCCCGACCGCTCTCAGCCGGCCGTTCGGGCGCTGAGCGGTCTGGGCAGGCGCGGCAGGCGCGCCCTCTTCTTCGCGCGCGTGCGCGACGACTCGGGCGAGGCCCGCCTCGACGCGGAGCTCACGCGCAACGGCCTGCCTGTCGTCGAGGGCCGGACACGCTTCCTTCCCGTCGTCTGGCACGCCAGGCAGCGGGTCCGGAGCTCACGGGCGTTGCCGAGGACGCTCGCCGCCGGCAGCTACCGGCTCTGCGTCACCGCCTGGGACCGGGCGGGCAACCGGGGCCGTCACTGCGCCCGGTACCTGATCCGCTAGCGCAGCGCGCCGACTAGGTTTCCGCCGTGCGGATCCAGGGAGAACGACGTTTCGACGCCCCACCCGAAGCGGTCTACCGGGCGTTGACCGACCCGGACGAGATGGCGGCGGCGTTCTCCGCGATCGAGCGGATCGAGTCGGCGTCGAACGAATGGACGGTGATCGCGCGGGCGCCGTTCCCCGGCGCCTTCCGGCTTCGCTTCTCCGTGCGGCTGGAGGACCTGCGCGAAGCGGAGCACGCCCGGCTCCTCGCCTGGGGGAAGAGTCTCGGCGGCCGGATCTCGATCGACAGCGACTTCGACCTCGCCGAGGACGGGGGCGGGACGATCATGCGCTGGCAGGCGGAGGTCGATGCCGCGGGGATCTTCGTCGGGCTCAGCAGCCAGGCGCTCGGCCCGGTGGCGACGGCGCAGGCCGAGCGGGCGCTCGACCGCCTCGACAAGGGCCTCCCGGCTACGGCTCGCTGATCTCGCTGTGGCGCTCGGCGATGCACGCCTGCGCCCACTGCTCGGCCGCGACGACCACACGCACGCCCAGCTCCTGCAGCTCGTCCCGGCCGAGCGGCAGCGACTCGGGCCCGATCTCGATGCGCACCTGGTGGATCGACGCCTCCGAGCGCTCGTCGATCTCGTGCCGCTCCTCGGCCACGATCGAGACGGCCCCCACCTGCTCGAGCAGCGCCGCCGCGAGGTCGTCGATCTCCGCCGGCGTCGCCTCCCGGCCGGCGTAGACCCCGAAGTTCACGCGCACCTCGAGCGCCGGAGGCTCGTGCTCGTGGACGGCGAAGGCGAGTGCTGGGTGCGTGGCCATCGGTCTTTTGTTACCCGAAAGTCGTATGCGCCTAACGCTCCCGCGGTTCCCACCGGAAGCCGCGGAGGGCGACGACCACGCCGAAGATGCCCCAGCCGACGATCATTGCGACCGAGCCAGGGTCCTCCCAGATGTGGTCGCCGTAGACCATCACGTCCCGCACGAGGCGGATGAGGTGGACGAGCGGGAGGGCCTCCGCCACGGCGCGGAGCACCCGCGGGAAGGCGTCGGACGAGAAGAACGACCCCGAGATGAAGGCGACGGGGAGGTAGATCGCGTTCACGACCGCCGACGAGCCCTCGGCGCTCCGAATGACGGTCGTCAGGGCCACTCCGAGCGCCGCGAACGAAGCCGCCCCGAGCGCGAGCGCGGCGAAGAGGGAGAACGGATTGTCCGGAAGCGCCACGTCGAACGCCAGCCGGCCGAGCGCGACGAGTGCGATCGCCTCGAGGAAGAACACGAAGAGGATCGAGCCGAGGACGGCGACGATGTATGCCCAGCCGGGAAGCGGCGTCGCCCTGAGCCGCTTGAGGACACCCGACTCGCGGCGGATGACGAGGAGCAGCGCGAGCCCTGCGAAGGTGGTGGCGGAGGCGCCGTAGCCGATCATCCCGGCGAGCAGGAAGAGGTAGCCGTCGGCGCCGTCGATCTCCTCGTCGCCGTACGCCGACGCGAGGATGAGGAAGAAGAGAATCGGGAGCAGGAACGTGAAGAACGCCAGCTCACGGCTCCGCCAGAAGAGCTTCTGCTCCGCCCGGAACTGGTGCAGGAGCAACCTCACTCGCCCGCCTCCTCCGTCAGCGTGAGGTAGACGTCCTCGAGCGTCGGTCGGTGGACCTCGAGCGCCTCCAACTCGACCCCGTCGCGCAAGGCCTGTCCGGTCAGCTCGTGCAGCACGCGCGCCGGCTCCTCGGTCTCGATCACGACCTCCTCGCCGTTCCGGCGGAAACTGATCCGGCTCGCGGGCGCTCCGGCGGTGAGCTCGGCCGGCGTCCCGGCCGCGACGATCTCGCCGCGGCGCAGGACTGCGACGCGGTCGGCAAGTCGCTGCGCCTCCTCGATGTAGTGCGTCGTCAGCAGGATCGTCTTGCCGAGCGAGCGCAGCGAGCGGATCGTCTCCCACGCGGCCCGGCGCGCACCCGGGTCGAAGCCCGTCGTCGGCTCGTCCAGGAACAGCAGCTCGGGATCGCCGACGAGGGCGATTCCGAGGTCGAGCCGACGCCGCTGGCCGCCGGAGAGCGTCCGGCTCTTCGCA
>DASTWB010000144.1:0-5956 GCA_035758725.1 Gaiellaceae bacterium | reverse complement strand
CGAGGACGTCCTCGAGAGTCGGCTCGCCGACCTCGCGGAGCTCGTATGTCGCATGGACGATCGGGTGGCGCGAGTGGATCAGGCGCCCGAGGTCGATCGGCGTCCCGGTGACGACGACGTCGCACGGAACCGCGTTGATCGTGGCCTCGAGCTCTTTCAGCTGCACGTCGTCGTACCCCATCGCCGGGAGCACGTGCCCGATGTGCGGGAACCGCTCGTAGATCTCGGCGATCGAGCCGACGGCCCACGGCCGAGGATCGATGACCTCGGAGGCGCCCGCGTTCCGCGCCGCGACCGTTCCGGCTCCGAATGCCATCCCGCCGTGCGTGATCGTCGAGCCGTCGTCGACGACGAGGACCGACTTGCCGGCGAAGGCCAGGGGATCGCCGCCCACGTCGACGGGTGACTCGGCACGCACGATTGCCGCGAGCGGGTTCAGCGCCTCCACGTCGGCGAGGACCCGGGCGACCTGCTCGGGCTCGGCGGAGTCGAGCTTGTTGACGACGACGACGTCCGCCATGCGG
This sequence comes from Gaiellaceae bacterium, assembly GCA_035758725.1. Classification (GTDB taxonomy): domain Bacteria; phylum Actinomycetota; class Thermoleophilia; order Gaiellales; family Gaiellaceae; genus JACDAN01. The sequence goes on along the minus strand of DASTWB010000144.1, from coordinate 5,432 downwards.
AGGTTCGCCTCGCCGGGGTGGTACCGCAGCTCGTGGCCGGCCCGCAGTGGATCGACCACGACGACGAAGACGTCGGGCCGGAAGAACGGGAAATCGTTGTTTCCGCCGTCCCAGACGATGACGTCGGCGTCCTGCTCCGCCTCGTCGAGGATATCTGCGTAGTCGACGCCGGCGTACATCACCATGCCCAGCTCGACGGGGCGCTCGAACTCCTCGCGCTCCTCGATCGTCGGGTCGGAGGCGTCGATGTCCGCCTGCGTGGCGAAGCGCTGGACGCGCATGGCCTCGAGGTCGCCGTACGGCATCGGGTGCCGTACGAGCGCGACGCGGAAGCCACGGTCGACGAGGATCTGTCCGATCCGGCGACTCGTCTGGCTCTTGCCGGCGCCCGTGCGGACGGCGCCGACGGCAATCACCGGCTTCGTGCTCTCGAGCATCGTCTCCGTCGGCCCGAGGAGACGAAAGCCGGCGCCGGCGGCGAGGGCGATCGACGCCTGGTGCATCACGGCCTGGTGCGAGACGTCCGAGTACGCGAAGACGACCTCGTCGACCTCGAACTCGCGGACCAGCTCGGCGAGCATGTCCTCCGGGAAGACGGGGATGCCGGCCGGGTAGAGCTCGCCCGCGAGCGAGCGCGGGTAGCGGCGCTCGTCGATCCCAGGAATCTGCGTGGCGGTGAAGGCGACGACGTCGGTGTCCGGATCGTTCCGGTAGACGGTGTTGAAGTTGTGGAAGTCGCGGCCGCCGGCTCCCATGATGATGATCTTCTTCACGGTTCCTCCTCCCGGTGGACGCTTGGGCGCCCCGTTGGCGCCTGCTCGATCCGAGGATCAGTCCGGCCCGGTTCGAACGCATCCGCGCCCGCACGGATCCCGGCTACGCCTTTTCCGCGACGGCGGCCGCGCGGATCGACGCGGGCAATGCTCGCGGCGGGCCCCCGTGCAGCCCGGGTGCCCGCCGCAAGTACCACCCGCACACGGGGAGCATGCGGACCGCCTTGCGTGAGAGGGACCCGTCGATCAGAGGGGAGAGCACCGGGCCCCGACGGCAGTCAACATCGTCGTCTGCGCGGCGCCGGGTCCGCATGACCCAATTGCGTCAATCGTCGAGGATGCCTTCGGCACGCGCGGTTGCGACGGCCTCGACGCGGGAGTGGACGTCGAGCGCCTGCAGGATCCCGCGGACGTGGTTCCGGACGGTCTCCGTGCTCAGGTGGAGCCTCCCCGCGATCTGCTTCGTGGAGGCCCCCTGGGCGAGCATGCGGAGGACCTCGCGCTGCCTCGGCGTCAGCCCCGGATGCGGTGGCCGGGTCGGCCTGCCAGGCTCCGGCGGGCGCGCAAGCAAGCCGAACACTCCCACGACGTGCTTGCCGTCGCGGAGCGGCACCGAGCTCAGCTCGACGGAGAGCAGGCGCCCGTCGGACCCGAGGAGGTCGACCTCGGTGTCCGTGACCTTCTGCTGCCCCACGATCGTACGCGCGAAGTCCTCTCGGGCCCGCGGTCGATCACCGGCGGAGACGACGTCGGTGAAGTGCTTCCCGCGAACGTCGCCGACGAGTCGCTCCCCGGCCGGGTTCACCCAGGCGATCGTGCCTCCGCGGTCGATGATGTACGACGGCACGTTCACGTCCGACAGGGCCCGTTCGACGTCGGCTCCGAGGCTGAGCAGCAGCCGTGTCATCCCTCCCGCGAGTGTGGCACTCGAGACGCCGGCGTCAAGGTGCAGGAAGGGCGGGAGACGCCGCGGGTCTCCCGCCCCTGCCTCTCGGCCGCTCAGACGCCCGTGACGTCGCAGTTCATCCGGAACCGCTCGGTCTGGGCACGCCGTGGCAGCCGGATCGTGAGCGTGTGGTCGTCGAGCGCGAGCGTCAGCTTCGGCTCGTCGACGGGTAGCTCGATCTCGAGCACCGTGTCCTCGTCGGTCTCGTAAGCGTGAACCGTCCGGAGCGGGACCTCGGTGAGAGTCTCCATCGCTCCTCCTTTCGGACGAGATCGTCCGCCTCCAGGGGCCAACGCGCATCGGCGCTCGACCTGATCGGCGCTGCGGCGGACTACGGAGCGCTACGCGCGGGGCGCCGCGAGGCCGTGCCGAGCTCGAGCGCGCGGATGAGGTCGGTGATCGAGAGGAGGCCGACGAGACGGCCGTCCTCGAGCACGAGCCCGCGGCTCACCTCCGAGCCGGACAGCCGTTCCAGGGCGCCGATGAGCGGGTCGTCCGGCTGGAAGACCGGTGTCTCGTCGATGGGGACCATGCAGTCGCCCACGACCCGTTCGTCCCACTGGCGGCGCGGCGTCTCGGCCACGCGCCGGAACGGGAGGAGGCCGACCGCCCTGCCGTTCTCCACCACCGGATACGTCGTGAAGCGGCGGGACCAGACGACGTCGTCGACGAACTCGCCGAGGCGCATGTCCTCCCGCACCGTCGCCGGGTCGCGCACCATCAGGTCTCGGACACGCAGGCCGCCCAGCGCCTGGCGGGCGGCGAGGTAGCGGGCCTCCGCCGACGCGGCCTGGAGGAGGAACCAGCCGATGAAGGCGAGCCAGACGCCGCCGAAGGAGCCGAGGATCAGGAGCTCGGCAAGCCCGAGCAGGATCAGCAGGTAGGCGAAGCCGCGCCCGATCGTGGACGCCGTCCTCGTCGCATCCGCGAGGTCGTCGCGGCGAAGCCAGAGCAGCGACCGGAGCACCCGCCCACCGTCGAGCGGCAGCGCGGGGATCATGTTGAAGGCGAGGAGGAAGAGGTTGATGAACCCGAGCCAGGCGGCGACGCCGTCGACCTCGCGCGGGAGGCCGAGCGCCCACGCCGCGAGCACGAAGCCGCCGCCGAGGACGAGCGACACGAGCGGGCCCGCGATCGCGATCCGGAACTCGGCCCCGGCGCTCGGGAACAGCCCCTTGAACTGCGCGACGCCGCCGAAGAGCCAGAGCGTGATCCCGTCGATCTCGACACCCTCGCGCTTCGCCTGCAGCGCATGCCCGAGCTCGTGGAGGAGCAGGCAGGCGAAGAAGAGCAGGGCGGCCGCGACGGCCATGGCGACGTAGGCGGTGTCGGAGAGGCCGGGGTTCGACTCGGGGAAGATCGAGTCGGCGAGCGTCCACGTGATCAGCACGAAGACGACCAGCCAGCTCCAGTGGATCGAGATCCGGATGCCCGCGATCCGGCCGATCCCGAAGCCGCCGTTCACGGCGTCTTGGAGCCCTCGCCGGCGAAGACCACGAGCACGCTGAGACCCTCGTAGCCCGTGAACTGGTGGTCGACGCCGGCGGGAACGAACGCCGCGTCCCCCTCGGCGAGCTCGACGGACTCGCCGGCAATCTGGAGGGTCCCTCGTCCGTCGAGGACGACGTAGACCTCGTCGCGGTCGTGCGGCTGCTGCCGGTCGGGCTCGGGCGCCACCAGCACGTACACGCCGATCTCGAGGCCCGGCGACTCGTGGACGATCTCGTAGCCGCCGCTTCCCTGCTCGAGCCGGCGCTGGGCGTCCCGGACGCGAATCGGGTCCACGGCGCGAGCCTACCCTTCAGCCGTGTGGGCGCGGCCCGGCGCGAAGCGCGGGTCCGCGAGCCACAGGCCGACGAGCACGAGTGCCGACCCGCCCGCAGCCGTCGCCAGCATGGCGGGGGAGGGCCAGACGAGGGCGAAGAACTCCCGCGACCACGGCCAGGCGAGCACGAGCCCGTATCCCGCGGCGAGCGCGAGGACGAGCGTCGAGACGGCGGCGCCGCGAAGCCGGCCGGCCGCCTCGAGCACGAGGACGAAGTAGAGCCCGATCGCGACCAACGCGGTCGTGGCGACCGTCCGGGCCTCGGCGACGGGCAGGTCGAGCACGTAGAGCGCGAACCAGTAGCTCGAGAGCACGCCGAGGCCCGCCGCGGTCCCGGCGGGGAGCGCGAAGGCGGAGACGTCGCGCAGGAAGCCGGGCGCGGCGAAGGCACCGCGGCTCGGCGCGAGCGCGAGGAAGAACGCCGGGATCCCGATCGTCAGCGCCGCGGCGAGCGTGAGATGGCGCGGCAGGAGCGGGTAGGCGGTCGGCGTCAGCCCCGCGGAGAGGATCAGGAACGCCGCGAACGCCGACTTCGTCACGAAGAGGCGGGCGACGCGCTGGAGGTTCCGGAGCACCTGACGTCCCTCGCGGACCATCGCCGGCAGGGCGGCGAAGTCGCCGCGGACGAGGACCAGGTCGGCCACGCTCTTCGCCATCTGCGTCCCTGCGCCCTGGGCGATCGCGAGCCGCGAGGCTTTCAGCGCCGGCACGTCGTTCACCCCGTCGCCGACCATCGCCACGTAGTGGCCGCCCGCGGCCAGCGCCTCGACGACGCGCTTCTTGTCCTCCGGCGAGATCCGCCCGACGACGCTGGTCCCCTCGAGTGCACGGGCGAGCTCGTGCGCGTCGGCCGGAAGGATCCGGCCGTCGAGCGGCTCGGTCACCGGGATGCCCGCATCGCGGGCGATCGCGGCCACGGTCTCGGGCCGGTCGCCGGAGATCACCTTCAGGGCGACTCCCTCGCGGCGGAAGTACTCCACGGTGGCGCGCGCCTCGGGGCGCAGGCGCTCGGCGATCACGACGAGCGCGGACGCCCGGAACTGCGGCGGCGGGCCTGCGGCGGGATCGACGCCGGCGAGCGGCTCCGAGCTCGTCCCGAAGGCGAGGACGCGCCGTCCGTCCGCCGACTCGGCGGCGGCCCGCTCGGCGAGCGGCCCGAGCTCGAACAGCTCGGGCGCGCCGAGGACGAGGTCGCGGCCGCCGAGCCGCAGGCCGCTCCACCGCCAGCGCGAGGAGAACGGGACGACGTGCTCCGGCTCCTCCGCCGGCGTGGGATAGGCCGCGGCGATCGCCGCCAGCGTGTCGTTGGGAACCGGCGAGCTCGCGGCGAACCGCCCGACGTCGCGCGCGCGGTCGTCGCGCTCGACGAGCTCGACGACCCGGAGCGCGTTCTCCGTCAGCGTTCCGGTCTTGTCCAGGCAGAGCATGTCGACCGACGCGAGCGACTCGACGGCGTTCAGCTGCTGCACGAGCGCTCCGCGCCGTGCCATCCGCAGGGCAGCGACCGCATACGTGAGGCTGGCGAGCAGGATCAGGCCCTCCGGAACCAGGCTGACGACCGCCGCGACCGACGTGGGCACGGCCTCGTCGAACGGCGTCCGCCGCTCCCAGAGGGCGGAGCCGAGGAGGACGCCGAGCGGGACCATCACGGCCACGAGCGTGATCAGGAGGCGGTTGAGCGCGCGCTCGAGCGGCGAGCGCGGATGGCGGAACGTGCGCGCCTCTCCGGCGATCCGGACCGCGTAGCTGTCCACCCCGACCGCGGTCACCTCGTAGGCCCCGGCGCCCTCCACCGCGAACGAGCCGGAGCGGATCGCCTCGCCGGCACGCCTGGACACCGCCTGCGACTCGCCCGTGAGGATCGACTCGTCGAGCCTGAGCGAGGTCG
>DASTWB010000208.1:0-2152 GCA_035758725.1 Gaiellaceae bacterium | reverse complement strand
GTCGGCATACGCCTGCCGTTCCTCCCACGACGCGCACCACGGATAGTCCTCGTCGGGATCGCGGCGCTTCGCGTACGTCCCGTACAGCACGAGCGACGTCGTCCGCTCCGGATAGGTCGCCGCGAAGAGCATCGAGAGCGGCCCGCCCTCGGAGTAGCCCATCAGCGCGGCCCGCTGGGTGCCGACTGCGTCCATCACGGCGCGGACGTCGTCCATGCGGGTCTCGAGATCGGGGAGCCCGCCGGGCCGGTCGGACAGACCGGTGCCGCGCTTGTCGAAGCGAATCAGGCGCGAGAACGATGCGAGCCGCTCGAGCATGTGGGCGTAGCCGGGCCCCTGCCAGTCGAGGTCGAGGTGGGAGATGAAGCCCGGGACGAGCACGAGGTCGAGGGAGCCCTCGCCCACGACCTGGTACGCGATGTTCACGTCACCGCTCTTCGCGTAGCGCGTCTCCGGAGGCATAGGCTTCAACTATGGCCGCGACGGCGACCGAACGAAAGTTGCTGATCGCCGGCGAGTGGGTCGAGACCGGCGACTGGCAGGACGTGCGCTCGCCCTACTCCGGCGACGTCGTCGGCCGCGTGGCGAAGGCCGGCGCGGCCGAGGCGAAGCGCGCGGTCGACGCGGCCGCCGCCGCGATGGAGGACCCGCTGCCGGCGCACAAGCGCGCCGAGATCCTCGTTCGAGTCGCCGGAGCGCTCGGACGCCGCCACGACGAGGTCGCCAGGATGATCTCGGACGAGGCCGGCAAGCCGATGAAGGCCGCGCGGGTCGAGGCGAGCCGGGCGATGTCGACGTACACGTTCTCCGCCGTCGAGGCCCGGAAGCTGTCCGGCGACATGGTCCCCATGGACGCCTCGCAGGCCGGCGAGGGCAAGCTGGCCTTCACGCTCCGCCGCCCGCTCGGCGTCGTCGGTGCGATCAGCCCCTTCAACTTCCCGCTGAACCTCGTCGCGCACAAGATCGCGCCTGCGCTCGCCGCCGGCTGCGCGGTCGTGCTGAAGCCGGCGGGCCAGACGCCGCTCTCGGCGCTGCTCCTGGCCGAGCTCGAGCACGAGGCGGGCCTCCCTCCCGGGTGGCTGAACGTGGTCGTCGGGCCGTCGTCGGAGATCGGCGACGTGCTCGTCGAGGACGAGCGGGTCAAGGTGATCACCTTCACCGGCTCGAGCGGCGTCGGGTGGAAGCTCGCCGAGCGGTCGCCGCGCAAGCGCGTCAACCTCGAGCTCGGCAACTCCACGCCGCTGATCGTCGAGGCCGACGCCGACCTGGACACCGCCGTCTCGGCGACGGCACAGCACGGGTTCTCCTTCGCGGGCCAGAGCTGTATCTCGATCCAGCGGGTCTACGTCCAGGAGCGCGTCTACGACGAGTTCGTCTCCGGCCTCATCCCGAAGGTGGAGGCGCTGAAGCTCGGCGACCCCGCCGACGACGAGACCGACGTCGGCCCGGTCATCGACGACGAGGCGCGCGACCGGATCATGGAGTGGATCGAGGAGGCGCGCACCGCAGGCGCCGAGGTTCTCACCGGCGGCGAGCTCGAGGGAGACCTCATCCGCCCGACGGTGATCGCGAACGCGGGCCCTGACCTGAACGTCTCCTGCGAGGAGGTCTTCGGGCCGGTCGTCGTCGTCAACCGCTACGGCACGATCGACGAGGCGATCGAGCTCGCGAACGGCACGAAGTACGGGCTCCAGGGAGGGATCTTCACCGGCAGCCTGGAGACGGCCATGAAGGCGGCGCGCGAGCTTGAGTTCGGGGGCGTGACCGTGAACGAGGCGCCGACGTTCCGCGCCGACCAGATGCCCTACGGCGGCGTCAAGGAGTCCGGCAACACGAAGGAGGGCCCGGCGTACACGGTCCGGGAGCTCACGGACGAGCGCCTCGTGGTGATCGATCTCTAGTTTTCGCGCTGCCGGAGCCGGCCTGCCGCCGTGGGCCGACGAGCCCGACGGGCCCGTCAGCTAGATTCGACCGCAGATGGCAGGACTGTGGCCGTTCCGCCGTTCCCGCTCGGCGGGGACGGCTCCCCGCCGAGCATCCACGCCGGGCTCGCTGAAGCGAGAGCGGCGGGCGTTGGTGCGTCAGCGCGAGCAGCTCGTGCGCGACCTGGGCGGGATCGTCTACGAGATGTTCCGGCTCGACCGGTTCCGCG
>DASTWB010000172.1:0-7025 GCA_035758725.1 Gaiellaceae bacterium | reverse complement strand
GTGATCGGCTCGTCGTCGAGCCAGGCGGAGAGCGCGACGGTGACGACCGGGATGAGCACGAACTCGTAGGCCGCGCGTGACGCCTCCCAGTAGCGGAGCACGACGACGTAGAGCACGAAGACCAGCACCGATCCGATCGGGACGAGGTAACCGATCGCGAGCCAGGTCTCCGTCCTCTCCGGAACCTCGAGCTGCTCCCGCGCGGCGAGCGAGCCGGCGACGAGCAGGAGGGCGCCGGTGGCCATCCCGACGGCGTTCATCGCGACCGGATGGACGGGCGGGAAGCGGCGGACGAGGATCGCTGCCTCGGCGAAGCACAGCACGCCTCCCAGGAGGGCAAGGAGGGAGAGGAGAGGCACGTCGTCGCGGGCGGTCGCGTTCGACATCACTGCGATTCCGGCCAACGCCACCGCTGCTCCGACCAGGGCGCGCATCCGCAGGCGCTCCTGGCGCTGGAGCACGGCGAGCAACAGCGTCGCGAGGGGGACGAGCGCAAGGATCGTCTGGCCCAGGCCCGCGTGGATCCGGACGAGGCCGTAGTAGGCGAAGGCGAACGCGCCCCCGATGGCGAGCGTCCCGTAGAGCACGGCCCCGGTCAGCGCCCTGCCCGAGGGCGGCTTCAGGCGGAGCGCCAGCATCACGGCGACGAGCAGCGCCGCCGCCAGTGCGAACCTGAGCCCGGCGCCCCACAGCGGCGCCAGCTCGCGGTTGCTGTACCGGATCGCGACGGCGTTGCCGCCGGCGAGCACGGACATCGCGACGAAGGCGGCGAGCGCGGTCTGCTCGTCGCCGATCCTCGCCACGCCGCAACTCTCTCAGACGCTCGTGGTCGTCCGCCGGCGACCGGGTCGGCGCGCGAGGGACTGTCCCTCGGGCACGGCCCGCAGGGTCGTGCCCGTCGCCCCTAGACGCGAACGATTGTGTGCCGAAAAGGCGCGCGGCCGGCGCGGGCCGGGCGCGCTGCTCGTAGGTTTGGGCCGTGCCGGGCCGCCCGGGAGGCTTCGGGAGACGGCACGAAGAATGCAAAGGGCACGTGGCCGCGTGCGGTCCCATAGAGGTCGAGGGCGGGCCGAAGCCCGCCCGCCAAACCTCACCTAGACCGTCGCGGTCGCCTGCTGCGTCTCGCCCGCGCCGCTGTCGCGCAGCCGCTTGATCAGATCCGAGACGTCGGCGAGCTCCTGCTCGAGATCGCGCTGGTACTCCTCCAGCCGCTCGAGCACCCGCTCGCGGTCGTACCAGCCGCGGCCGATTCCGTGCGCATGGTGGCGCCGGAAGCGGTGTCGTCGTCCGTGCATGGTCACCTCCTCTCCTCGTACCTTGCGAGAAAGCCTTCGGTGCGCGTTTGCGAAGCTCGCAACGCGCTCGCCCATTGATCGAGCAGGGCGCGGCCCTCGTCCGTGAGCTCGTAGACCCGCTTGCTGGGGCCTGGCGCCTGGTCGTCCCACTCGGATCGGACGATCCCGTCCGACTCGAGCACGCGCAGAAAGCGGTAGAGGTTGCCCATGTCGACCCGCTCGCCGGTGAGCTCGGGCAGCTGCTCGAGGAGCTCGTACCCGTGCACCGGCCGCTCGCGGAGGAGCAACAGCACCGCCGGCTCGGCGAACCGCTCGACCCGCGCGCGAACCTCGAACTCGCCCGGACCGACGCGTCGCCGGACACGGACGATTCGCCGACGCGGACGATGCCGCCTCATCCCGCTCCTACATGTAAAACACACATGTACGAGACCAGGGTAGCTGTCGGGGCTCGGGCGGCGCTGGGCTAAGATCGTCGCCCATGCAGATCACCGGCCAGGCGGTCAGCCGCACCTGCGCCATCTGCGACCGGAGCCTGCTCCAGGGCGAGCGCGCGGTGCGCTACGCCCCCGACGGGGGTGAGTTCGTCGACGTGTGCCCGCTGTGCCAGGAGATCGCGGCCGAGTACGGGTGGACCAAGGAGGGAAGCCCGACCACGCCCACGGTCCCGGTCCAGCGCCGGCGCCGAAAAGGCCTGCTCTCGTCCATCTTCGCCCCGCTGCAGTCCGCTCCCGAGGAGACGGTCGCCTCCGAGCCGATCCTCCGCCGGCTGAGCGAGCCGGAGCTGGCGACGGTCGAGGCCGCCGACCTCTACAACGCCAGCGACTACCGCCGCACGATCGGCGGCGTCGCCAAGAGCCTCGGCGAGCCTCGCGCGAGCATCCTTCCGCTGGCCGGTGTCAACCAGGAGCTCGTGATCACGATCGCCTGGGACATCACCTGGTACCAGTACCGCGTGTCGCCCGAGTCGGCCCAGCCCGTGAAGCTCGAAGCTCGCGGTCACGAGCTCGCCGATCTCGACGGCCCGTTTCAGGCGTGGAACGCGAAGATCCAGCCGGACGGCAGGATCGTCCCGCAGATCGCCCGCCTGTAGCGCTTTCCGCGCGCGTCCCTAAGATGCGACGGAGAGCGGCATGATCTATTGCGTCATCCCAGCCGAGCTCGCGGACGAGCTGTTCGACAAGCTGACCGAGTACTACAAGGACAACCCGAACGTCGAGGTGATCGTCGATCGGCGCACGGGTCCCGACCGCCGCAGGGGGAAGAGCGCCGGCGGCAAGCGCGAGACCCGCGACCGCCGGCGTTCGAGAGCGACGGGAACCTTCCTCAGCAGCGACCCGCCCGAGTAACCTAGGCGCCGTCATGGCGCTGCTCGGATCCAAGACCTTCCAGAACTACATCGCGGGCGAGTGGGTCGACTCCGCCTCCGGCGAGACCTTCGAGTCGACGTCGCCCGCGAACGGCGACGCGATCGGCACCTTCCCGCTCTCCGGCGAGGAGGACGTCAGCCGCGCCGTCACTGCGGCGAAGGATGCCTTTGAGGAGTGGCGGCTCGTCCCGGCGCCGAAGCGCGGCGAGATCCTCTTCCGCTTCGGCGAGCTCCTCAAGGAGCAGAAGGAGGACCTGTCGCAGCTGATGTCCCGCGAGATGGGCAAGGTGCTTCCCGAGGCGCGCGGCGACGTCCAGGAGGCGATCGACATGGCCTACTACATGGGCGGCGAGGGACGCCGCCTGTTCGGCCAGACGACGCCGTCCGAGCTTCGCGACAAGTTCCAGATGAGCGTCCGCATGCCGATAGGCGTCATCGGCGTGATCACGCCCTGGAACTTCCCGATCGCGATTCCGTCCTGGAAGACCCTGCCGGCGCTCGTCGCCGGCAACACGATCGTCTTCAAGCCCGCGACGGACACGCCGACGCTGGGCCAGCGGTACGTCGAGCTCCTCCTCGAGGCCGGGCTTCCGTCGGGAGTGCTCAACATCGTCCACGGCGGCGGGGGCGCGGTCGGAGAGGCGCTCGTCCGGCACCCGGACGTCCGCGTGATCTCACTCACGGGCTCCCGCGAGACGGGCGTCGCCGTCCTGAAGGCGGCGGCCGACGGGCTCAAGCACGTTCATCTCGAGCTGGGCGGCAAGAACGCGATCATCGTGCTGGACGACGCCGATCTCGACCTGGCCGTCGAAGGCATCGTCTGGTCGGCGTTCGGGACGTCGGGCCAGCGCTGCACGGCCGCGAGCCGCGTCATCGTCCAGCGCGGCGTCTACGACGAGCTCCAGACGAAGCTCGTCGCCGCAGCCGAGAAGCTCCGCCTCGGCTACGGCTGGGAGGACGACACGGACGTCGGCCCGGTGATCAACGAGCGGTCGCTCGAGAAGATCCACTCGTACACCGAGATCGGCAAGGGCGAGGGCGCGAAGCTTCTCACCGGTGGCGAGGTCGCGTCCGGCAACGGCCTCTCGGACGGCTTCTACTACCGGCCGACGATCTTCGCCGAGGTCGAGCCGCACATGCGGATCGCGCAGGAGGAGATCTTCGGCCCGACCACCGCGCTGATCCCGGTCAATTCGTTCGACGAGGCCGTCGCGGCCGCGAACGGCGTCAAGTACGGCCTGTCCTCCTCGATCTTCACCCGCGACGTCAACAAGGCGTTCCGGGCGATGCGCGACCTGGACACGGGGATCACCTACATCAACGCCGGGACGATCGGCGCCGAGGTGCACCTCCCCTTCGGCGGGACGAAGGACACCGGCAACGGCCACCGCGAGGCCGGCCAGGCCGCGCTCGACGTCTTCACCGAGTGGAAGTCGATCTACGTCGACTACTCGGGCCGGCTCCAGAAGGCCCAGATCGACACCGCGGAGTAGTCCGTGGACTCGGCGGTCAACCCATTCGCATCCGGACACCGACGACTTCTTCTGATCGAGCCCGCCGGGACGCCGAACACCGGCGACGCCGCGGCCGCTCCCGAAGTCGAGATCTAGCGTAGGTCGCGGAGCTCGACCTCGAGCCCGTCCCCGTCCAAGAGAGGTGCAAACGTGAATCGCAAGCTGGTCGTCTTCGTCCCGCGGGAGGCCCTCGACCGCGTCCGCACCGCGCTCTTCGATGCGGGGGCCGGACGGATCGGCGAGTACGAGCACTGCTCGTGGTACGCGGCCGGGACGGGCACGTTCCTCGGCTCGGATCGCTCGTCCCCCACGGTCGGCGAGCGAGGGAAGGAACAGCGCGTCTCCGAGCTCCGGCTCGAGACGGTCTTCCCGGAGGAGCTCCAGGGCGAGGTGGTCGACGCGCTGCGCGCTGCGCATCCGTACGAGGAGCCTGCATACGACATCTACCCGCTCCTTTGAAGGCGACGCTCTGGACGGACGGCGGCGCGCGCGGGAACCCGGGCCCCGCCGCCTACGGCTACGTGCTGGAAGCGGCGGACGGAACGGTGCTCGCGGCCCACGGGGAGGCGATCGGGACGGCGACGAACAACGTGGCCGAGTACCGGGCGCTGATCGCCGGGCTCGAAAAGGCGGTCGAGGTCGGCGTGGAGGAGCTCGACGTCGTCTCCGATTCCGAGCTCATCGTCAAGCAGATGCTGGGCGAGTACCGGGTCAAGAACGCGGCGCTCCGCGAGCTGCACGACGAGGCGGGACGCGCCGCGCGCCGGCTCCGACGGGTTGCCTACACCGCAGTCCGGCGCGAGCACAACGAGCTCGCCGACCGCCTCGTCAACGAGGCACTGGACGCCTCGGGTCTTTGAGGCGCGCGTCGTAGCCGCTTGAACTAGACCTAGGTCCAGTCTCTCCGCACCTTCGGGGGTCTGGTCGCCCGCGGCACGCACCTACCGTCGATCTGAAGGAGTTCGAGCGGCCCGTCGCCCAGGCGGCGAGCCTCGAAGCGACAAGGGGGAGACGGAAGGTGCGGACTACAACTGCGGCGCGCAGACGGCGCCTGTTGACATTTCTGGCCGCTGCGATCGTGCTTGCGGCGGGGATCGCGCTCATGCCGATCGCCGCGAACGCGGTCCACAACGAGGGGCTGTTCGAGCTCGAGGGAAACATCGCCGACGACCCGGCCGCGCCGGGGCACGACTGGGCGACCTTCCACAACGCTCTCCCGCCCGGAGGCGTAGCGCCCGTTGCGACCGCCTTCATCGCGGACGGGTTCAACGGCGTCAACGACACGATCTACTTCGGCGGCGGCTCGCAGAACAACAACGACATTCCGAGCTGGCAGTGGTCCTGCGGCAGCGTCTCGACGAAGAGCGACATCGAGCACGCCTTCGCGTCTGCCTACATCAAGGACGATCAGCTCTTCCTCTACTTCGGCGCCGACCGCTACGACCCGACGGGCGGCACCACGAACGTCGGCTTCTGGTTCCTCCAGAACGGCGGCGCCCTGCAGGGCGGAAGCGGCTGTCCCGACGCCAACCCGGCGGCCAACACGTTCTCGGGTCAGCACGTCGACGGCGACCTCTTCGTCTTCGCAGAGTTCAACGGCGGCGGCGGCGACTCCGCGGTGAGCATGTACGAGTGGTCGGGCGGCGGCCTCCACCTGCTGGCCACGAAGAGCTCCGGGTCGTTCTGCAGCGCCGACGACAGCATCTGCGCGCTGACGAACGACGCGACGATCGACTCGACCTGGCCCTACAGCGACAACCAGGGCTCGAGCGCCGACAACCACATCCTCGAGGGCGGTTTCGTCGAGGGCGGCATCAACCTGAGCTCGATCTACGACGGCCTCGGCAAGGAGCTTCCCTGCGTGAACCGGTTCCTCGCCCAGACCGGTAGCTCGCACCCGGACACGGGTGTGCTCGAGGACTTCGCCGGGGGCTCGTTCAACGTCTGCTCGAAGCTGATCGTCGACAAGGTCGCTCCGAGCGGAGACCAGACGAAGTTCCCGTTCAGCGTCAGCGGTCCGAGCGGCTACACCGACTCCTTCCAGCTCGCAGACGCCGATGCCCCCCACGACAGCGGCCAGATCAAGTCCGGCACCTACCAGGTGACCGAGACTCCCGGCGACGCGTCCAGCTGGAACGCGCCGTCCGTGGCCTGTGCGGATCAGGGCTCGAACGCCGTGAGCTACGGCGCGAACGGCGCGGTCGCCATCGCGCCGGGCGCGACCGTGACCTGCACGTTCACGAACACGAAGAAGCCGCAGCTGACAGTCGTGAAGAAGATCGTCGGCGGCAACGGAACCACGGACGCCTTCGACGTCAAGGTCGACGGCGCGACGAGGATCGACGACGCGACGAGCACGGCTCCGGCAGGGACGAGCTCGGGTGCGTTCGCGGTCTCGGCCGGGGCGCACGTCGTCTCCGAGACGCTCGGCGACGGCTCGACGGCGGTCAACCCGTCCGACTGGAGCGTGAGCTTCAGCGGCGACTGCGGCGCGAACGGACAGGTGAGCGTGCAGAACGACGAGTCGAAGAGCTGCACGATCACGAACTCGAAGCTGCCCAGGCTCAGGGTCGTGAAGGAGATCGAGGGCGGGGACGGCTCGACGTTCGACATCTCCGTCGGGGCCACGAAGGTGCTCGACGACGCCGGCGACGGCTCGAGCGACGAGCGCAGCTATTCGCCTGGTACATACGCGGTCTCAGAGACGTTCGGCGACGGCGGCGCGATCGGCTCCGCGTGGACCGTCGTCTTCAGCGGCGACTGCGACGAGAACGGCAGCGTCTCGCTCGCCTACGGCGACGCGAAGACCTGCACGGTCACGAACAAGCGGAAGCCGAAGCTGACGGT
>DASTWB010000067.1:0-2346 GCA_035758725.1 Gaiellaceae bacterium | reverse complement strand
AGGCCACGCAGCCCTTGAAACGTAAGAATCGGCCGCTATCCTGAGCAGCCGCCAGGGGGGAGTGCTAACAGCCCCTCCGGTCCCTTTTCAGACCCCGGGCTCCCGGATCCGTTCCGGTCGCCCGTGCAACACAGCCAACGTAGTGCTTCAGGAGAGAGCCAGATGAAGATTCGTCCGCTCCATGACCGCGTCATCGTGAAACGCGAGGAAGACGAGCGTAAGTCGCCGGGCGGGATCGTCATCCCCGACACCGCCACCGAGAAGCCGATCCGCGGCAAGGTCCTCGCCGTCGGCAAGGGCAAGATCCTCGAGGGCGGCGACGTCCGTCCGCTCGACGTGAAGGTCGGCGACAAGGTGCTGTTCGGCAAGTACAGCGGGACCGAAGTGAAGGTCGACGGTGAAGACCTCCTCGTGATGCGCGAGGAAGACATCATGGCGATCATCGAGTCGAAGTGAGCGCGGGCACTCGCGAATCAATCGAGCCGCGCGCACCGCGCGCGCGCTCACAGCACTGAGGAACAGAGACAATGGCAGCGAAAGAAGTACGTTTCAGCGACGACGCCCGTAGCCGGATGGTGAAGGGCGTGAACATCCTGGCGAACGCCGTGAAGGTGACGCTGGGTCCCAAGGGCCGTAACGCGGTCCTCGAGAAGAGCTTCGGCGCTCCGACGGTGACGAAGGACGGCGTGTCCGTCGCCAAGGAGATCGAGCTGAAGGACAAGTTCGAGAACATGGGCGCGCAGATGGTCAAGGAAGTCGCGAGCGCGACCTCCGACGAGGCCGGCGACGGCACGACCACCGCGACGGTTCTCGCGCAGGCGATCGTCCGCGAGGGCCTGAAGGCCGTCGCCGCCGGCGTCAACCCGATGGACCTGAAGCGCGGCATCGACCTCGCCGTCGTGACCGCCGTCGAGGAGCTGAAGAAGCTCTCGAAGCCCTGCAAGGACACGAAGGCCATCGCGCAGGTCGGCACGATCTCCGCGAACTCCGACGAGTCGATCGGCAACACGATCGCCGAGGCGATGGAGAAGGTCGGCAAGGAAGGCGTGATCACCGTCGAGGAGGGCTCGGGCCTCAACAACGAGCTCGACGTCGTCGAGGGCATGCAGTTCGACCGCGGCTACCTGTCGCCGTACTTCATCAACAACCAGGCGAACCAGACGGTCGAGCTCGAGAAGCCGCTGATCCTCCTGTACGACAAGAAGATCTCGAACATCCGCGAGATGCTCCCGATCCTCGAGGGCATCGCGAAGGCCGGCCGTCCGCTCCTGATCGTCGCCGAGGACGTCGAGGGCGAGGCCCTGGCGACGCTGGTCGTCAACACGATCCGCGGCATCGTCAAGGTCGCGGCCGTGAAGGCCCCGGGCTTCGGCGACCGCCGCAAGGCCATGCTGCAGGACATCGCGATCCTGACCGGCGGCACCGTGATCTCCGACGAGGTCGGCCTGTCGCTCGAGAAGGCGTCGCTGAACGACCTCGGCGAGGCGAAGAAGATCGTCGTCGAGAAGGAGAACACGACGATCATCGACGGCGCCGGCAAGCCGGCCGACATCAAGGCGCGCGTCGCGCAGATCCGCCAGCAGGCGGAAGAGGCGACCAGCGACTACGACAAGGAGAAGCTGCAGGAGCGCGTCGCGAAGCTCTCCGGCGGCGTCGCCGTGATCAAGGTCGGCGCGGCCACCGAGGTCGAGATGAAGGAGAAGAAGGCCCGCGTCGAGGACGCGCTGCACGCCACGCGCGCGGCCGTCGAGGAAGGCGTGGTGCCGGGCGGCGGCGTCGCCCTGATCCGCGTGTCGCGTGCGCTGGAGAAGCTCACGGGCGCGAACGAGGACCAGAACTTCGGCATCAAGATCCTGACGCGCTCGATCGAGGAGCCGCTGCGCACGATCGTCTCGAACGCGGGCGAGGATGCGGCCGTGGTCCTGGCGAAGGTCAAGGAAGGCAAGGGCACGTTCGGCTACAACGCGGCCACGGGCGAGTACGGCGACATGATCGAGGAAGGCATCCTCGATCCGACGAAGGTCACCCGTCTCGCGCTGCAGAACGCGTCGTCCGTCGCGTCGCTGCTGCTGACGACCGAGGTCATGATCGCCGAGGCTCCGAAGGACGAGGAGCATGCGCACCCGGGTGGCCCGGGCGGCATGGGCGGCATGGGCGGGATGGACATGTGATCCCGCGGCGGCGGGCGGCGCGAGCCGCCCGCTGCACCGTCGACGAGACCAGAGGGGCCGGCAGCGATGCCGGCCCTTCTTCGTTGGGGATCGCTTGCGCGACGGTGCCGGTGCTGGGATCGCGGCCGACGCGCACTTCGAGCCAATGGGCCGAACTGCCGCGGTTCTCCCACGG
>DASTWB010000159.1:0-8734 GCA_035758725.1 Gaiellaceae bacterium | reverse complement strand
GTCAACCTCGTGCACCTGCCGGGCGCCGCGCGGAAGCCGCCGGGCGACGTCATCCTCTGCGACGTCGTTCCCGAGCAGACGAGCATCGTGCTGGCCGAGCTTCGCGCCCTCGGGCTCGAGCGCGAGGGCTCGATCGCGCTCGAGCAGGTCGACCTCGAGCTGGCCGAGACTGCCGCCGAGGCGGAGCAGATCGTGCGGGGCTCGGCGGCGGATGCCGTCGTGTGGGAGCAGGTCGAGCAGCGGACGTCGGAGAGCGCCGAGCTCTCGTTCAGCTTCCTCGCCTTCATGACGCTCGCAACGATGATCGCCGCGGCCGGGATCCTCACCGACTCGCAGGTGCTGATCATCGGAGCGATGGTCGTCGGCCCGGAGTTCGGCCCGCTCGCCGGCTTCTGCGTTGCGGTCGTGCAGCGCCGGACCGAGCTCGCGCGGCGCTCGTTGCGCGCGCTCGCGGTCGGCTTCCCGGTGGCGATCGCGGCGACCGCGCTCGGGACCTGGCTCCTGCACGCGATCGACCGGGCGCCGGAGACCGTCGCCGCGACCAGCCGGCCGGCGACCTACTTCATCTCACACCCGAACACGTTCTCCGTCATCGTCGCCGTCCTCGCGGGCATCGCCGGCACGCTCTCGCTCACGACCGCGAAGTCGGGGGCCCTCGTCGGAGTGCTGATCTCGGTGACGACGATTCCCGCTGCTGCGAACGTGGGCGTGGCGACCGCCTATGCCGACTGGGCCGAGGCGCGCGGCGCGCTGGCGCAGCTCCTCATCAACCTCGTCGCGATCGTCGTTGCGGGGATCGCCACGCTGGTCCTCCAGCGCGCCGGCTTCTCACGCCGCGTTAGACGGCAGGCCTCGCGCGGGTAAGACGACGAGCGATGGCTCGTTGGTCTCCCTGGCGCCGGCGGCGCGCGACCGAGTACCGGGAGGAGCGGGTCGCGACGGCGGCCCCTCCGCCACGGCCGCGGCCGTTCTGGCCCTGGCTGTTGCTCCTGCTGCTCCTCGTCCTCGGCGCGCTCGGCGCCTCCTGGTACCTCTCGAACCGAGGTGAGACCGTCGACGCCGAGAAGGTGCCGGACGTCGTGGGCGCCCAGCGGCCGGAGGCGGAGCAGCGGCTGCAGGACCGGAACTTCGAGTCCGAGGTCAAGCGCGTCGTCAGCCCGAGGCGGCCGGGGACCGTCGTCGCGCAGCGGCCGGAGCCCGGCAGGCTCTACGGGGAGGGCGGCATCGTCGTCCTCTCGGTTGCGCGGGATCCTCTGAAGACGGAGGTACCCGACGTCTCCGGGCTCTCGACCGCGCGCGCCCTCGCGCGACTGCGCGCCGTGGATCTGCGACCGCGGGCCCAGGCCGTCCAGTCCAAGGAGCCCAAGGGCAGGGTGCTCCGTCAGCTTCCGGCGCCGGGGACCGAGGTCCCGCGGGGATCGCCGGCGCTCGTCGTCGTCTCGAGCGGGCCGGAGCTCGCCACCGTGCCGAACGTCGTCGGCGCGTCCCTCGGCCAGGCGACGGCCCGCGTGTCGCAGGCGGGGTTCCGCGTCCGAGTCGTTCGTGTCCCGGGCACGCAGCCGGAGGGCACCGTCGTCGCGCAGAACCCGAGCGGCCGTGCGCGCGCGCTGAGCGGAACCGTCGTGCGCCTGAACGTCTCGATGGGGCCGGGCGGCGGCACGACGACGGTGGTCACGACGGCGACGACCGAGGCGCAGGCGACGGTGCCGGACACCGTCGGCCAGGACGAGGCGACTGCGCGAGGAACCCTCGAGGGCGCAGGTTTCACGGTGCGTGCGGTCGACCGGCCGACGGCCGACCCGAACCAGGACGGCATCGTGATCAACCAGTCGCCGGCGGGCGGAGCGAGAGCCCGCTCCGGCTCCACGGTCACGATCTTCGTCGGCAGACTGTCCTAGTTGCGCATCGTCCTCCTGCTGCTCGCGCTCCTCGGGGCGCTCGCCGTCGTGCTCGGCTTCGTCCTCACGCGCGAGGACGGCACGGTGGACTTCAGGGGCAGCCGGCCGCCCGACGGGCTCGTCCTGCCCGCTGCCGCCGAGAAGGTGCCGGGCATGGACGGCAAGGCACTCGCGATCACCTTCCTCGACACCCAGTGCACGGAGGCCTGCCCGATCGCCGCCTCGCAGATCGCCGAGGCTCTCCGGCTGCTGGGAGACGACCGAGGCCGGGTCCTCGCGATCGCCTACAGCGTCGATCCCGTGCACGACACGCCGGCGAGCATCGCCTCGTTCCTGCGCCGGAACCGGGCTGCGGGAGAGATCCGGTACGTCGACGGCACCGTCGCGTCGCTTCGGGAGGTCTGGAGCGCGTTCAAGATCCTCCCGTCGACCGACACCGGCAACAGCAACATGCACTCGGTCCCGGTGCGCGTGTACGACCCGCAAGGACGCTGGCGCTCGACGCTTCACCCCGGCGTCGACCTGACTCCGGCGAACCTCGCGCACGACCTGCGCGCGGTCCTTTCGGACTAAGGAGGGTTTGGCGGAAGAGCGGCTGAGCGGTTTCCCGCCAAACCCTCCAAAGAACGTGGAGGCCGCACACGGCGGCCCCCACGTCGGACGCGTTGTCAGGGAGAAGCCTCGAAAGGCCTGGTGAAACCTCAGTTGAGACCCGTCCCCGTACTGTGCGTCCCTCGGGGCCTACCCCGCCGTCTCCGGCCGAAACCTCTAACCGGAGCTGCCCGTCTCCTCGTGCGGCGCGCCCACCGGCTTGGACTCGGGAGATCCTCGCTGGCGCAGGTAGATCGTGAACGCGACCATCGTGCCGACGGCGAGGAACTCCGACTGCCAGTTCTGCAGGCTCCGCTCCCAGAAGTCGGAGGACACGACGTAGCGCGTCCACGCCACCGTCGCGCCGCCGTGCGTCGTCTGCTCGTCGTTGAACGCCGTCCAGGCCGTGAAGGACTGACCGAGCCAGGTGGCGAGGAAGACGATCGCCATCACGATCCCGAACGAGTTCGCGTACAGGTGGAACCGCCAGTCCTTCGCCTTCGCCCAGCGCGGCGACTCCTCCGAGGCAAAGCGCCCAACGCGCTGCTGCTGGTCGTCCTCGAGGCCCTCCTCGCCGAGCCTCTTCGACTCGTTCGAGCCCTTCTGGACGAACCAGATCGCCCCGAGCGCGAAGACCCAGAACTGGAGCCATTCGGACTGCCAGTTCTCCAGCAGGTCCGCGCCGAAGTCCGAGCTCCTGAGGTAGCGGAGGTACGAGACGGTCGGCTCGTCGTGCAGTACCTGGTGATGGTTGTACTCGTACAGCCCGGAGACCGACTGCCCGACGACCGCCGCCAGGAAGAGCACGAAGAAGAAGAGCGAGAGGCCGTTCTCGTAGACGAAACGGCGGAGCCGCTCCATCAGAGGTGCAGCAGGCCGACCACGCTGTACAGGCCCACGCCGGCCGCGATCACGACCAGGTAGACGATGAACATCTACTGCTGCGTCTTCGACCGCGCTGCCGCGCTGAGCGCCTCGAGCCCCTGCTCGAACGTCGTTGTCGTCGCTTCCTCCACGGAGACGGTCTCGCCGTTTCGCCGGGAGAGCAAACTCTGGCCGAGACGCGCGAGCGCCTGCTCCCGGTCGGCGACGTCGGCCGCGTGCCGCTCGAGCCGCTCCGCCGTCGCCGCCTGGCGCTCCTCGTCCTTGCGGACTCGCTTCTCGCGGGTCTCGACGTCCTCCAGCCGCGCCTGGAGCTCCGCCTCCCGGGTCGAGACGAGGGTCTCCCGCTCGGAGACCGAGCTCTCGAGCTCGGCCGCGCGCTCCTCCCGGGCCGCGAGCTCCCGCTCTCTGGCCTCGATCTCCGCGGCCCGCCGGTCGAGCTCCGCCCGGAGCCCCGCCGCCCCCTCGTTCAGGCGGCCGGTCTCCGCATCTCGCGCGTCGAGCTCGAGCTCTCGGGCGACGAGCGCCTGTGCGCGCCGGTCGAGGTCCGCAGCCCGCTTGGAGAGCTCCTCGTCCCGCTGGCCGAGGTCGGCCTCGCGCCGGGACAGGCGCTTCTCGCCCCGGTCGAGCTCTGATTCCTTCCGCTTCTGCCGGCCCTTGAGGATCTCCTTGTCGGAGACCTTGGCCCGCAGCGCGGCGATGCGGTTCTGACGCTCCCGTCGCGCCTGGAGCTTTCGCGCGATGCGGTGCATGCGTTGCTCCAGCCGACGCTCGCGCTCGGCGAGCTTCGCCTCCCGCTCCGCGAGCCGTCTCGCCGCCTCCGCGAGCTCGCGCTTCGCGCGGGTCAGGTCCTCGAGGGCGGCCGCCCGCTCTCGCTGGCGTTCTTCGATCGTGTCGCGGTCGAGCATCGGTCCTCGGTGCGGGAAGGGAACGTACCAGCCGTCGTTACTACTTAGGTATGCGCCTGCGGGTCTGGCTCGCGCTCGGGACGATCTACGTCGTCTGGGGCTCCACGTTCCTGGCGATCGCCGTCGCCGTCCGCGATCTGCCGCCGTTCCTCTCGATGGCGATCCGGCACCTGTCGGCGGGCGCGCTCGTGCTCGCCTGGGTCCTCCTCCTCCGGCGCAGAGACCACGAGCGGCTCGGGTGGAAGCAGTGGCGTGCCGCATTCGTGTTCGGCGGCGCGCTCTTCCTCATGGGCCACGGCCTGCTCGCCTGGGCCCAGCAGGACGTCCCCTCCGGGATTGCGGCGCTGCTCGTCGGCACCATCCCTTTCTGGTTCGCGATCCTCGCCTGGATGTTCCTCGGCGAGCGGCTCGGCGGCCGGGCGCTCGTAGGCCTCGTCCTCGGGTTCGCCGGCCTCGCGCTCCTCGTCGACCCGACCGGCCAGGAGGGTGCGAAGCCGATCGGCGCCCTCGTCATCGTCGTGGGCGCGCTCGCCTGGTCCGCAGGCTCGATCTACTCGCAGCGCTCGGCCCTGCCGAAGGACACCCTCCTCGGTGCCGGGATGGGGATGCTCGCGGGCGGCACGCTCCTCTCGATCGTCAGCCTGGCGCGCGGCGAGTGGAACGACGCGACCTTCTCGAGGGACGCGATGCTCGCGACGGCGTACATGGTCGTCGTCGGCTCGTTGGTCGGCTTCAGCGCGTACGTGTGGCTGCTGAAGACGGTGCCGGCGTCCACGGTCTCGACGTACGCGTACGTCAACCCGGTGATCGCGGTCCTCCTCGGTTGGGCCTTCAACGACGAGGTGATCACGGTCCGCACCCTGCTCGCGGGCGCGGCGATCGTCGCCGGCGTCGCGCTGATGGTGAGCCGGAGCACGGAGAAGGAATCCGCACATCAGCTCGAACGGGAGCCCGAGCCGACATTAAGCTCGGCCCGTGGCTGAAGTCCCGGACGTCCTCGCCCGCCTCTCGCTGTTCGCCGATCTCTCGCCGGCGCACCTGGAGGCGATCGCGCACCGGTTCGAGGAGGAGGTCTTCCCCGAGGGGGAGCGGGTGCTGCGCAAGAACCTGCGCGGCTCCGGCCTCTTCGTGATCCTCGACGGCGAGGCGGCGGTTCGGATCGAGGGCCAGGAGGTGACGCGCTTCGGGCCGGGCGAGTTCTTCGGCGAGATCTCGCTGCTCACGAGCGAGGCGCCCAACGCGGACGTCGTTGCCCTCACGATGCTCCGCTGCCTCGTGATCCCGGGCCCCGAGTTCGAGCCGTTCCTCTTGGAATACCCCCACGTCCTGTTCCGCATGCTGCAGGCCGAGGGGCGCAGGCTTCGCGACACGACCGCCTGGAGGATCGGGTCCTGAGCCCGTTTCCGCCGGGCGATTACGACGTCGTCGTCGTGGGCACCGGGCCCGCAGGCCTCCAGACGAGCTATTGCCTGACGCGGGGAGGCGTTCCGAACCACGCGCTGCTGTCGGCCGACGATGCGCCCGGCGGGATGTTCCGGCGCTTTCCGGTCTTCGAGCGCCTCATCAGCTGGACGAAGCCGGACGCACCCTACGACCGGCGGAGCCGCGAGTACGAGTGCTACGACCACAACAGCCTCGTCGCGGACGAGCCGGAGGCCCGCGCGCTCGTCGCGAACCAGATGGACCGCAGCTTCGACGTGCCGGCCCGGGCGGAGATGGAGGCGGGGCTCGTCGAGTTCACGGAGCGCGCCGGAATCCGGGCGCGGTACGGCTGCCGCTGGACGGGCACGAGGCGAGACGGCGACGCGTTCGTGCTCGAGACGACCCACGGCGAGTACCGCTGCCGGATGGCGGTCTTCGCGATCGGCATGACCGAGCCGTGGTCGCCGCCGCTGGCGGGCGGAGAGCACGCGACGCACTACGTCGACACCGGCACGGCCGAGTCGTACCGGGACAAGCGCGTCGTGATCATCGGCAAGCGGAACTCCGGGTTCGAGCTCGCCTACGGCCTCCTCCCCTGGACGCGGGAGCTCACGCTCATCTCTCCGCGGCCGGTCGACATCTCCGTCCTCGCGCACTCCCCGCTGCGCGTCCGCTACCTCCAGCCCTACGAGGAGTACGTCCGCGGCAGCGCCGGGATCTACGTCGTGGACGCGGCGATCGCGAGCATCGAGCGCGGGGCCGACGGTTTCCGGGTGGTCGCCGACGGGACGACCTGGGACGGGCGGCTGTCGTTCGCGGCGGACGAGGTGATCCTCGCGACGGGCTTCAAGGCACCGCTGGGAGATCTCCGCGAGCTCGGGGTCATCACGGTGATCAACGACCGCGTCCCGGCGCTGACGCGCTTCTGGGAGAGCGTCTCGGTCCCGGGGATCTTCTTCGCCGGGAACATCACGATCGCGGCGCGCGGGCTGCAGAAGAACGGGCTGGCTCCGAACTCGTCCTCCGTGAACGGCTTTCGGTACAACGCGCGCGTTCTCGCCGCGCACATCGCCGAGCGGCTGGGGGTCGAGCGGCCGCGCCGTGCGCTCGAGGCCGGCGAGGTCGTCCCGCTCCTGCTGGACGAGCTCGCCCACGGCCCGGAGGTCTCGATCCAGAAGGGCTACCTCGCCCGGGTGGTCTCCGTGGACGACGCGACCGGGATCCGGGACGAGGGGATCCTGCCGCTCGAGCACTTCGTGGACGGAGCCACGGGCCCGGACGCCGTCGCGGTCGCGGTCGAGATGGGCGCCGACGGCTCGATCTATCCGGGCGTCTACGTGCGCCGGGGCGGAGAGATCGAGGAGCGCGAGCTCGACCCGCATCCGGTGCGCGCGTTCGACGGCGAGCCGTACCGGCGCGAGCTCGAGCGCCTGCTCCGCCCGCTGCTCGGCTCGGCCGCCTAGGCCCGTTCCGGCCGCTCGGAGGCCACGCTCCGGCGGGGCGTCGGGCTCACCGCGTGATGGTCTCCAGGTAGGCCAGGACGTCGTTCAGATCCTGGCCCGAGACGAGATTCGCGGGCATCACGCCCCTGCCGTTCTCGACGGTCGCACGGGCCACGTCCGTGGAGACGCCGCTGCCCGCGAGGGTCGGGCCGATCCCGCCGCCCGTGCCGCCCTCGCCGTGGCAGGTCGAGCAGTTGTCGGCGAAGAGCGTGCGGCCGCGCTCGGCGTCGCCGACCACCGGCGTCCCGGCGGGTGCGGACGCGGCCTCGTCCTTCGCCGGATGGAGCTCGGCCAGGAGAAAGACTCCCGCCGGGATGACGGCGAGCAGGACCGCCGGGACGACGAGGAGCCGAACCCGCCTGGACATGCGGCGATCGTAATCAGGGAGTCGACACCACGACGCCTCGCCGGCGTGTCGAAGCCTCTAAGGTCGCTGCGTGCTCGCGAGCGTCGAGTCGACCTACACCGATCTCGTCACGTCGGTGTTCTCGACGCCGATCGCGTTCAAGGCCTGGTTCGCGACAGCCGCCGCCGTGCTGGCGGTCGTGCAGGTGCTGACCGGCGCGCGCATCTTCGGAAAGCTGGCCGGCGTCGTCCGGATCCCGCCGCCGCGCGTGAACCGGCTCCACCGCTGGTCCGGGCGGCTCGCGGTCCTCGCGACCGTGCCGGTCGCCTTCCACTGCA
The DNA here is from genome assembly GCA_035758725.1 of Gaiellaceae bacterium. Taxonomy (GTDB): domain Bacteria; phylum Actinomycetota; class Thermoleophilia; order Gaiellales; family Gaiellaceae; genus JACDAN01. The sequence continues at coordinate 847 of DASTWB010000159.1, read as the reverse complement.
TCTTCATCCTCGGCTTCCAGACGTCGGACGCGCGCGTCTTCGCGCACTCCCTGCTCGGGACGTTCGTCTACGGCGTGGTCGCGGTGAAGGTCTGGTACGTCCGGGACCGGGACCACCCGCGGTGGGTCGTGCCCCTCGCGGGGGCGACCGTGTTCACGGTGCTCGTCGCGCTCTGGAGCACGTCGAGCCTCTGGTACTTCACCGAGGTGCGCTTCGCCTTCTAGCTGCCGCCGCAGCGGCGCGACCGTGGCTGCGGGCGGCCGAGCGACGTCGCGGCTGACCATTGGAGGAGACGCGCCGTTCGGCGGCGCACGCCGGGCGGCGGGGCCCCGCCGACGATCGGGGCGCGGAAGAGGCGCCCGTAGACGACGAGTGCGGCCGCATACGTCCCGAGCAGGCTCGGATGGAACCCGTCCGGCCCGTAGAGCGCCACCGGCCCGCAGCTCCAGGCCTCGCGCCAGGCGCCGCCACCCGGAAGCAGCTCGGCGCCCGCAGCTGCGGCCGCCCGGCGGTACGAGCCGATGACGTCCCTGAGCGCGCTCCGCCGGTACGACTCGGGCCAGACCGTGAGCAGGGCGGGCCTCACGCCGCGCGCCCGCGCTTCCGCAGCCCACCGGATCGCCCACTCGCGCAGGTTTGCCTGGCTCTCCGGGAGGGCGGACGGCCCCTGCTGCAGCACGATCGCGTCCCAGCGACCTGTCGCGAGTGCCGAGCGTGCTTCGCCCGAGCTCCAGTGGTCCTCGAGCGCGAACCCGCCCGGCGCGATCGTCCGGTAGTCGAGCCGGCGTCCCGAGCGGGTCGCGATCCCGGCCACCACGGAGGGCAGGTCGTTCGTCGCCGTGAGGCT
>DASTWB010000231.1:0-4158 GCA_035758725.1 Gaiellaceae bacterium | reverse complement strand
GTCCGCGGCTACGCGCGGCCGCTGAAGGAGGCCGGCGTGGACACGGTCATCCTCGGCTGCACGCACTACCCGCTGATCCGGCCGATCTTCCAGCGCGTCTTCGGGCGTGACGTCGCGCTCGTCTTCTCCGCGGAGGAGACGGCCCGCGAGGTGGCCGAGACGCTGAGCCGGAAGGGGATCGAGAACGACCCGCAGCGTGAGGGCGGCTACAGGTTCCTGACGACGGGTGACATCGGCCGGTTCCGCGAGCTCGGCCAGCGCTTCCTCCAGCTGCCGCTGGACGGCGTCGAGCACGTGGAGATCTCCGAGCTCGAGGCCGCAGCGGCGTGAGGGCCGACGGGCGGCGATCCGACGAGCTCCGCCCGCTGGAGATCGAGGTGGACTACCTCGAGCAGCCGGCCGGCTCGGCGCTGATCTCCGCGGGGAAGACGCGGGTCCTCTGCACGGCGTCGATCACCGATGGCGTTCCCAGGTGGTTGATGGGCAAGGGGAAGGGCTGGATGACCGCCGAGTACGGGCTGCTGCCGGCGTCGACGGGCGACCGGACGCCGAGGGAGGCGAGCTCGGGGAAGCAGAAGGGGCGCACCGTCGAGATCCAGCGCCTGATCGGGCGCTCGCTTCGGGCGGTGACCGACCTCGAGGCGCTCGGCGAGCGGACGCTCTGGATCGACTGCGACGTGCTCCAGGCGGACGGCGGGACCCGCTGCGCCGCCATCTCCGGCGCCTACGTCGCCGCCCGCCGGGCGCTCGACCGCTTCGGGCTCTCGAGGGCGCTCACCGACTCCGTCGCCGGCGTCTCGCTCGGGATCGTCGACGGCGAGCCGCTGCTCGACCTCGACTACTCGGAGGACTCGCGGGCGGAGGTCGACCTCAACGTGGTCATGAGCGGCGACGGCCGCCTGATCGAGGTGCAGGCGACCGCGGAGGGGGAGCGCTACACAAGGGAGCAGCTCGACGAGCTCCTCGACCTGGCCGCCGCCGGGATCGGCGAGATCGGCGAGGCGCAGCAGCGCGCCATGGAGACCGTGCTTGCCTGAGCTCTCCTGGATCGAGGTCGTCGTCCGCATCGCGCTCGCGGCGGCGCTCGGAGGCGCGATCGGCCTCGAGCGGGAGCTGCGGGAACGCGAGGCCGGCCTCCGGACGCACATGCTCGTCGCCGTGGGGTCAGCGCTCTTCACGATGGTCTCGGCGTACGCGTGGGCGGACTGGAGCTTCTCGAACCGCGAGGGGCTCGTGTTCGACCCGACGAGGATCGCCGCGCAGGTGGTCACGGGCATCGGCTTCCTCGGCGCGGGCGCGATCATCCGGCAGGGGCTCTCCGTCAAGGGCCTGACGACAGCGGCGACGCTCTGGGTCGTCGCGGCGATCGGCATGGCCTCCGGTGTCGGCTACTACGAAGCGGCGTTCGTCACGACCGCGCTCGTGCTCCTGAGCCTCTGGCCGCTTCGGATCGTCGCGTACCGCCTCTCCGCGCGGACGCGCCCGGAGGAGGGGCGGCTCGCCGTCGACCTTCCGGCGGGGGCCAGCGCCGTCTCGGTGCTCGAGGCCGTCGAGCGCGCGGGGGCGGACGTCAGCTCGCTCGAGTTCGAGGAGGAGGGCGATCGGCGCCGCGTCGACCTGCGGGTCCGGCTCGGGAGCGGCCGGACCGCCGCCGAGCTGATCGACGCCCTGACGCACGCAGAGGCAGTGCGGGGAGCCCGCTGGAACCCGTAGACGCGCTGCTCGCGTCCGAGAACCCCGGGAAGCTCCGCGAGCTGCGCGCGGCGCTCCACGGCTGGCGGATCGAGCCGCTCCAGGCGAGCGACTACCCGCCGGAGACCGGCCAGACGTACTACGACAACGCCCGGGCGAAGGCGGAGTACGGCCACGGCCTGGAGCAATCTGCGTGGGTCCTCGGCGAGGACTCGGGGCTCGAGGTGGCGGGGCTCGACGGCGCCCCGGGCATCAAGTCCGCCCGTTTCGCCGGAGGCATGCACGTGGACCGGCTGCTCGCCGAGCTCGAGGGCGTCGAGGGCGACGGACGCCGCGCGCGCTACGTCTGCGAGCTGGTCGCGCTGTCGCCGGAGGGGGAGGAGGAGCGCCGCGGCACGGGGATCCTCGAGGGCCGCATCGCGGACGAGCCGCGCGGCTCGGAGGGCTTCGGCTTCGATCCGGTGTTCGTCCCGGACGGCGAGGAGCGGACGGTCGCAGAGCTCGGCGACGCGTGGAAGTCGAGGAACTCGCACCGGGCCCGAGCAGCGCAGGCCCTGCTGTCCGTTCTCGCCGCGGAACGGGCTTAACCCGCTCCGCCGCGAGCGAGGGCGACCTAGGCGAGCCCCGGGACGGCGTCCTCCTCGACGACGCGTCGATGCGTCCGCCAGAAGTTCACCTCGGCGCCGAACACGATCGCGTTCGCCATCACGTAGAGCCAGATCAGGAGGATCACCGGCGCGCCGAGCGCCCGCAGCGTCAGGACCTCCTCCCGCTGCGACAGCTTCACGTAGAGCGGAAGCGCCTGGAAGCTGACCTGCAGCAGGACGCTGGCGAGCACCGCACCGGGCAGGACCTCGCGGAAGCCCAGCTGCTCGTTCGTGAGCAGGTAGTAGATCGAGAGCAGGAAGAGGAAGACGGCCGCCGTCGACAGGATCAGCGAGAGCACGTACCCGAACCACCGGTTCCCTGCGAAGCCCGGCGCGGCGTCGTGCAGGAGCTCGAACCCGACGGTGCCGATGATGAGGCCGACGAACAGCGTGATCAGCGTCCCGAGCATGACGACGAAGGCGATGCCCTTGCCGTGGAGGAACGACCGGTTCGGTCGGCCGTAGACGATGTTGAACGCGGACTCGAGCACGCTGAAGAGCGAGAGCGACGTCCACAGCAGGAAGACGGCGCCGATCACGCCGAGCGTCGCGGCGTTGTCCTGGATCTGGTTGACGACGCGGACGATCTGGGAGATCGAGGCCGAGGGGAGGACGTTCTTCAGCTCCGTCACGAGGTAGGTCTCCTCGTCCACCCGTCCGAAGAGACCGAGCAGCGCGAGCGCGAGGAAGATCAGCGGCACCAGGGAGAGCAGCGCGAAGTAGGCGATCATCGCCGCGAGGTGCGGCCCCCGGTCGGCGAAGAACTTCTGGAGCGGATCGCGCATCGTCGCAGTATGTTCCCGGCGTGACCGGCGATCAGGCCCTAACCGAGCTGCTCGACGTCTCCGAGGACGTCGTCGCGGCGGTGATCCTCGATTCCGAGGGCAGGCCCGTCGCGGCCACGGTCGGAGAGGAAGAGGCCCGCTCGGCCGCCGAGATCGCGGTCGCGATGCTCGCCTACGCCGATGCGCTGAGGACGGAGGCGACGGCCGGCCGCCTCGAGGCCGTCACGGCCGACGGCCACGTCTTCGTCCTCCGAGAGGGCGCCGGGACGATCGTCGCGGCGACCGGGCGGGACCCGGTCGCGGGCCTGGTCCTCCACGACCTCCGCGCGACGCTGCGCAAGCTCCGCCGCCGGAGCCGGCAGAGGGCGAATGCTGCCTCGTAGAGTCACGATCCCGCTCGCGCTGCTGGTCGGGCTCCTGCTCTGGCGGCGCGCCCTGCGCCCGGACGAGCACGTCGACGTGGTCTACGACGACGGCTCGATGCTCCGCCTCGAGCGTGGAGTCGAGGCCGACGACCTCTTGAACGACGCCCGCGAGCTGCTCGAGCTCCTCGCGTGACCGACGACGAGCTGCGGTCGGCGCTGCGGGAGCACGCGCTCCTCGAGGGCGACTTCGTCCTCCGTTCGGGACGCCGGTCGACGCACTACTTCGACAAGTACCGCTTCGAGACCCGGCCCGAGCTCCTGGAGGCGATCGGCGCCCGGGTCGCGGCGGTCGTCGGCGAGCACGAGCCCGGGGCCGCCCGCCTCGCCGGGCCGGAGCTCGGAGCCGTCGCCCTGGCGGCCGCGGCGTCCCTCGCGACGCGCCTGCCGTTCCTGATCGTCCGCAAGGACGCCAAGGACTACGGCACCTCCAACCGGATCGAGGGCGCATTCGAACCGGGCGAGCGGGTGTGTCTCGTCGAGGACGTGGTCACCTCCGGCGGGGCCGCCGTGGCGGCCGTGCTGGCGCTTCGCGAGGCCGGTCTCGAGTGCCAGACGGCGGTCTGCGTGGTCGACCGGGAGGAGGGCGGAACCGACGAGCTGGCGCGCCAC
>DASTWB010000170.1:0-5031 GCA_035758725.1 Gaiellaceae bacterium | reverse complement strand
AGCCGCGACTACGTCGAGCACCGGGTCCGTGCCGGGGTGCTGGAGCAGGGGACCGTCGACCTCCTGAACGAGATCGGCGTCGGCGACCGGCTCCGGCGTGAGGGGCTCGTCCACGACGGCATCGAGCTGCAGTTCGCCGGCGAGCGCCACCGGATCGACTTCCCGTCGCTGACGGGCGGGAGGCGGATCACCGTCTACGGCCAGCAGGAGGTCGTGAAGGACCTGATCGCCGCCCGCGTCGAGACCGGACGGCCGCTCCTCTTCGAGGTGGGCGAGGTCAGCGTCCACGGCTTCGACGGCGACGAGCCGGTGATCCGCTTCCGCCACGGAGGCGAGGACGTCCAGCTCCACTGCGACGTGATCGCCGGCTGCGACGGCTTCCACGGGATCTGCCGGGACAGCGTTCCCGCCGGCGTCCTGACCGTGTTCGAGCGGGAGTATCCGTTCGCGTGGCTCGGGATCCTCGCCGCCGCGCCGCCGTCGAACGATGAGCTGATCTACGCGTACCACGAACGCGGCTTCGCGCTGCACAGCATGCGCTCGCCGGAGATCACCCGTCTCTACCTCCAGGTGAGGCCGGACGAGCCGCTGGACGAATGGCCGGACGAGCGGATCTGGGAGGAGCTCGAACGGCGCCTCGGCCTGGAGGGTTGGACCCTGCACACGGGCGAGATCCTCGAGAAGGGCGTCACGGGCATGCGGAGCTTCGTGGTCGAGCCGATGCAATTCGGCCGGCTGTTCCTCGCCGGCGACGCGGCGCACATCGTCCCCCCGACCGGCGCGAAGGGGCTCAACCTCGCGGTCGCGGACGTGCGGGTCTTCGCCGAGCGAATCGCCGCCTGGTACGGCGGCGACGGCGCGGCGCTCGACGGCTACTCCTCGGAGGCGCTCCGCCGCGTCTGGCGTGCCGAGCACTTCTCCTGGTTCATGACGTCCATGCTCCACCGGCTCGAGGACGGCGACGAGTTCGACGCGAAGCTCCAGCTCGCCCAGCTCGCCTACGTCTGCTCGTCCGAGAAGGCGGCGGCGTCGCTCGCCGAGAACTACGTCGGGCTCGAGCACGTCTAGCCGGTCGGCGCTGCCGCTGCTCGCGGCCGGGATCGTCCTCACCGGGCTCAACCTCCGGCTCGCCGTCGCCAGCGTGCCCCCGATCGTCGACGAGATCCGGCGCGACCTGGGCCTGTCGGCGACCGCGGCAGGGATCCTGACCGCGGCGCCGGTGCTCTGCTTCGGGCTCCTGGCCCCCGCGGCTCCGATCCTCGCGCGGCGCTTCGGGGGTGAGCGCGTCATGTTCCTCGCGCTGCTGCCGATCGTCGTCGGCGTCGCCGGCCGGGCGGCGGGCTCCGAGGCGGCGCTCTTCGCCGGGACGCTGCTCGCGGGCGCCGGGGTCGCGGTCGCGAACGTGATCGTCCCCAGCGTCGTCAAGGGACGGTTCCGGCGCTCGGGCGCCGTCACCGGCCTCTACCTCGGGAGCCTCACGGCCGGCGTCGCGCTCGCGGCCGGGTCGACCGTCCCGCTGGAGCGGCGGTTCGGGTGGGAGGCCGCGCTGGCGGTCTGGGCGGTGCCCGCCGCGGTCGCCGCGGCCGTCGTCGGCGCCGCCGCCTTCCGGAAGGGCGGATCGCTCACCGCCCGCGGCGAGGCGGGCGGCGGACGGCGGCTGCTTCGCGATCCGGTCGCCTGGCAGGTGACCGCCTACATGGGACTGCAATCGCTCGTGTTCTACGCAGCGCTCGCCTGGCTGCCCTCGATCCTCCGCGAGGACGGGTACTCGGCCGCGTCGGCGGGGACGCTGCTCGCCGTGTTCGCGCTGGCCGGCGTCCCGGGCTCACTGGCGGTTCCGGTGCTCGCGACCCGGTTCCGGACACAGCGCTTCCTCGCCGTCGCCGTCACGGGGCTCGAGGCGGCGGCCGTCCTCGGCCTGCTGCTCGCACCGGGGGCGGCGGTCGTGTGGGTCGTCTCGTTCGCGTTGGGCCAGGGAGGCGCCCTCGGCCTCGCGCTGATGCTCATGGTCCTCCGCGCGCCGGACGCACGGCGGGCCGCCGAGCTCTCCGGGATGGCGCAGGCGATCGGCTACTGCATGGCCGCGACGGGGCCCTGGCTGCTCGGCTCGCTGTACGACCGGACGGGCGACTGGGACGACGTCCTGGTCGCGCTGCTCGTCCTCACCGTCCCGCTCGCGGCCGTTGGGATCGCGGCGGGACGCGCGCGGCTCGTGACGCACGGAGCGTGAACGGCCACGAGCGCCGGGCTGAGGAACCTGGCAATGCCGCGGCGCAGCCGCCACACTGGGCACGGTGACGACCGCGGAAGCCGCGCTCGACAAGTCTTCCCGGTGCCCCTCGTGCGGTGAGGCGAACCCGCCGGGCGCGCGGTTCTGCAACAGCTGCGGCGCGCCGCTGGCGGAGGCCGCGGCGCAGGAGGAGCGCAGGCTCGTGTCGGTCCTGTTCGTCGACCTCGTCGGCTTCACGGAGCGGTCCGACCGGGCCGACCCGGAGGACGTCCGTGAGCTCCTGCGGCGGTACCACGAGGAGGCGAAGGAGCGAATCGAGCACCACGGCGGCGTGCTCGAGAAGTTCATCGGCGATGCCGTCGTCGCCGTCTTCGGAGCGCCGGCGCACGGCGACGACGCCGAGCGGGCGGTGAGGGCCGGCCTCCGGGTGCTGGAGCGGATCGAGGAGCTGAACCGCGAGGAGGGGCTCGGGCTCTCCGCGCGCGCCGCGGTGAACACCGGCGACGCGATGGTCTCGGTCGACGCGGGGCGGCGGGAGGCGCTCGCGATCGGCGACGTCGTGAACACCGCGTCGCGGCTCCAGTCGGCGGCGCCGCCCATGCGGCTGCTGGTCGGCAGCGAGACCTACCGGGCGACGCAGCAGGCGATCCGGTACGAGCCGGCCGGCCCCGTCGACGCGAAGGGCAAGGCCGAGCCGGTCGAGGCCTGGCTGGCCGTCGAGCCGCTCGCCGAGCCTGCCGAGCGGCCGCTCGGCGTGGGACCGCTCGTCGGCCGGTCACACGAGCTGGAGGTCATGACCTCGGTCTGGACGCGATGCCTCTCAGAGCTGCGACCGCACCTCGTCACCGTGCTCGGCCCGCCCGGCATCGGCAAGTCCCGGCTCTGCCACGAGGTGTCGATGTTCGTGCAGTCGTCGGGCGGCCGGATCGTGCGCGGCCGCTGCCTTCCGTACGAGGAGCAGGTGGGCTACCAGGCGTTCTCCCGACTCGTCCACGCCGTGACCGGCGTCCTCGAGTCGGATCCCCCCGCGGTCGCGCGGGAGAAGCTCGAGGGCGGGGTCGCGGAGCTGGTGCCGGAGGACGAGGCGGCCGAGCTGTTCCGCTATCTCGCGCTGCTGCTCGGGCTCGCACCGGACGACGAGGTCCCGCAGCAGCAGCTGCTGTTCTTCGCGGCCCGGCGGTTCCTCGAGTGCGTCGGGCTCGTCCAGCCGACGCTGTTCGTGTTCGAGGACGTCCACTGGGCCCAGAGCAGCGAGATCGCGCTGCTCGAGTACCTGGCCCAGCACGTGCGCGAGTCGCCCGCGATGCTCGTGGCCACCGCCCGCCCCGAGCTGCTGGACGCGCGGCCGACGTGGGGGAGCGGCCTCGCCGCGCAGACGACGATCCCGCTGGCCCCGTTGGCGCCCGAGGAGGCGGAGACGCTGGCCGTCCGGGTCGCGGCGGCCGCCGGCGCGGACGACGTCGACGTCGCCCGGCTGGTCGAGGTCGCCGGCGGGAACCCGCTCTTTCTCGAGGAGCTCGCGGCGTCGATCGCGGAGCTCGGCGAGGGCCAGGACCTCCCGGTCACCGTGCGGGAGGCGATCGCGGCCCGCATGGACGCGCTACCCGGAGACGCCCGGCGGGTGCTCCTGTCGGCCGCCGTCATCGGGAAGACGTTCTGGCGCGGGCTGCTCGAGGCGATCGCCTCCACGGAGGGCGTCGACGACGCGCTCGTCCACCTGGAGGCGCGCGACCTGGTTCGCCGCGACCCCTCCAGCCAGCTCTCCGGCGACGTCCAGTTCACGTTCAAGCACATGCTGATCCGCGAGGTCGCCTATTCGATTCTCCCGCGCGCAGTTCGCAGGGAGCTCCACGCGGCGCTCGCACGCCACGTCGAGGAGACGCTCGCCGGCGCCGGCGAGACGCTGCCGGCGATCCTCGCGCACCACTGGCGCGAGGCGGGCGAGCCGGCGCGCGCGAGTCCGTACCTGCTGGCCGCGGCCGACGCCGCCCGGCGCAGCTGGGCGCAGGGCGCGGTCGTCGACCTGTACTCGCGGGCGCTCGAGCTCGCCGAGGACGCGGACCTGCGCCGCCGCATCCGGCTCGAGCGCGGGATCGCGCTGGTCGAGCTCGCCGACTATCCCACGGCGGCCGACGAGCTCTCCGCGCTGCTGCCCGAGCTGGAAGGCCGGCAGCGCCTGGACGCTCTGATCGCGCTCGGGCACGCGCTCCTCTGGACCGAGCGGGACGAGGACACGCTCGCGACCGCCGCCGTGGCGGCTCCGCTCGTCGACGAGGTCGGCGACGAGAGCGCACGGGCGGCCGTGATCGCGATGGAGAGCCAGGCTCTCGCGATGCGGGGCGGCGAGGGCGACATGAGTCGGGCGCTGGAGCTGGGCGACCGCGCGCTCGACCTCTGGGTTCCCGGGACGCGTCCGCTGGACCTCCGCCAGCACCTGCACCTGCACGCGGACCTCACGTACTGGGTCGGCCAGTACGAGCGCTCGGCGGGTCTCTCGACGCAGACACGCGCGCTCGCCGCGGACGTCCACAGCGCCGAGTCGCTCCTCCGCGGCGGCGGCCTCGAGGCGCTTGCGCTCGCCGGCCTCGGTCGTCACGAAGAGGCGATCGCGATCTGGGACGACCTCTTCCGGCTCGCACGGGAGCTCGACCAGAACCCGCGGGTGATCCTCAACTACTCGGCGCTCGCCTACCGCGAGCTGTACGACCTCGACGAAGCGCGGGCCCGGAGCGAGCAGGCGCTCGAGCTCTCGGCCGCGGAGCAGTTCGGCATGCCGAGGCAGTTCGCCGGCTCGGACCTGC
>DASTWB010000087.1:0-8106 GCA_035758725.1 Gaiellaceae bacterium | reverse complement strand
GGCGGAGATCCTGGTGCTCGTGGAGCCGACGAGCGCGGTGGACGCGCACACGGAGGCGCGGATCGCGCGGCGGCTCCGTGACGCGCGTGCCGGGCGCACGACCGTGATCGTGACGACGAGCCCACTCGTGCTCGACCAGGCCGATCGCGTTGTCCTCGTCGAGGACGGCCGCGTCGTCGCCGCGGGGACCCACCGCGAGCTCCTCTCCGAACGGCCCGACTACCGCGAGACGGTGACGCGCGGGGAGGACGTGTGAGCGAGCTGCTGCCGATCGCCGAGGGGCCCGGCCTCCGCGCGGAGGCCCGGTCGCTCGGCGGCCGCCACCGCGGAGCGCTCGCGGGCATGGTCGGGCTCCACGCGGCCGCGGCGGCGTCGGGGCTCGCAGGCCCGCCGCTGCTCGGCAAGCTCGTCGAGTCCGTCGAGCAGGGCACGACCCGCGCCTACGTGGACAAGGTCGTGCTCGTCCTGGCCGTGTTCCTGCTCGCGCAGACGATCCTGACGTGGTTCGCGCGCCGGGCGTCGTTCGTCCTCGCCGAGAAGATGTTCGCCGAGCTGCGAGAGGACTTCATGCACCGCGTTCTCGGCCTGCCGCTCTCCACGGTCGAGCGGGCAGGAACCGGTGACCTGGTGTCGAGGACGACGGCCGACGTCGACTCCCTCGCCCGGACGATCCGCTTCGCCGTGCCCGAGACGCTGATCGCCGCGGTGACGACCGTGCTCACCGTGGCCGCCGCGTTCTGGGTGAACCCGCTCGCCGCCCTGCCGTGCCTGGCCGGCGTGCCGGCGCTCTGGATCGGCACCCGTTGGTACCTGCGCCGCGCGCCCGACGCGTACCTGTGGGAACGGGCCACGTACGCGACGCTGGCCGGACGCGTGGGGGAGACCGTCGAGGGCGGGCGCACCATCGAGGCGCTCGGGCTGCGCGAGGAGCGCGTCGACCGGATCGACGCCGACCTGGAGGAGGCGTACCGCGCCGAGCGGCGCACGCTTCGCCTCAGGACGATCTGGTTCCCGAGCGCCGAGTTCTCGTACGTCCTGCCGGTCGCGGCCGCCCTCGCGTGGGGCGGATGGCTCGTCTCCGACGGCAGGGCGACGATCGGCGAGGTGACCGCGATCGCGCTGTACGTCGTCCAGCTGGCAGACCCGGTGGACCGCCTCGTCTCGTGGCTCGACGAGATCCAGGTCGGGGCGACCTCGTTCTCACGCCTCGTCGGGATCGCGAGCGTTCCTCCCGACCGGACCGCGACCGACGACCGGCCGGAGGGCGACGAGCTGACGGCCCGGGACGTCCGGTACGCGTACGTCGCCGACCGCGACGTCCTCCACGGCATCGACCTCGACCTCGCTCCCGGAGAGCGCGTCGCAGTCGTCGGGCCGTCCGGGGCCGGGAAGTCGACGCTCGGCCGCCTGCTCGCCGGCATCCACCCGCCGCGGCTCGGCCGCGTCGAGGTCGGCGGCGTCCGCCTGGTCGTCCTCCCCCGAGAGACCCTGCGCCAGGAGGTGGCGCTCGTGACGCAGGAGCAGCACGTCTTCGTCGGCACGCTGGCGGAGAACCTCCGGCTCGCCCGCCCCGGCGCCCCGGACGAGGCGCTCGTCCAGGCGCTCGACGCGGTGGATGCGCTCGACTGGGCGCTCGCCCTCCCGGACGGGCTCGACACGGAGATCGGCGCGGGCGGCCTGCCGCTCACGCCGGCGCAGGCGCAGCAGGTCGCGCTCGCCAGGCTCGTCCTCGCCGACCCGCACACGCTCGTGCTCGACGAGGCGACGTCGCTGCTCGACCCGCGCGCGGCGCGGCACCTCGAGCGCTCGCTCGCCTCCGTGCTCGACGGCCGGACCGTCGTCGCGATCGCGCATCGCCTCCACACCGCGCACGACGCGGACCGCGTGGCCGTCGTCGAGGAGGGTTTGCTCCAGGAGGTCGGGACGCACGACGAGCTCGTGGAGCGCGACGGCTCGTACGCGTCGCTCTGGGATTCCTGGCACGGCAACCGTTGACTGACTTGTCAATCCGTTTGCTTCCGGCCTGAGCCGGTAATCCATTTCGCCGACGCGTTGTCCAGACACGTTGGGAGGACTCATCCGATGAGATTGCGCTTCCTCGCGCTCGCCGTCCTGGTGGCCGCGCTCGGCTCCAGCGGCGTCGCGCATGCGAGCCTGCCGACCGGCGAGCCCACGCTCGGGATCGACCGGCTCGCGGCCGGCTACCCGTCCATCGCCGTCGTCCGCGGCATCGCCACCTTCGACGCCGCTCCGACGGCGCTCGACGTGGCGGCGCTCAAGTCGCACGGCCTGACCGTCCAGCCGATGGAGCACCTGCCGCTCGCGCTCGTCCGTGGCACCGTCCAGTCGCTGCAGTCGGCGGTCGCGCTCGGCGCGGCGAACGACATCTACCCGGACGATCCGGTCGAGCTCTTCGACCAGGCCTCGGCGGACGCAATGGGCGCGGCGATCCCGCGCGCGAACGGCTTCACCGGCAAAGGCACGACGGTCGCCGTGGTCGACTCGGGGTGCGACGCCAGCCACCCGGACCTCGCCGACCACGTGACCCACAACGTCAAGCTCTACAGCGGGGAGTACGTGAACCTCCCGCCGGACTCGAGCACCACGCTCGTGGTCCCGGTGGAGATGGGGCCGTACCAGAACTCCGACATCGGCTCCGGCCACGGAACCCACGTGGCAGGGATCATCGCCGCCGACGGCCACACGACGGCCGAGCACATCGGCGTCGCGCCCGACGCGAACCTCGTCTGCTACTCGATCGGCGAGGTCCTCTTCACGACGGCGGTCGTGACGGCGTACGACCACCTTCTCGACCAGCCGCAGCTCTGGGGCGTGAAGGCGATCAACAACTCGTGGGGCAACTCGTTCCAGCAGTTCGACCCGCGGGCGCCGGTCAACGTCGCCACGAGGGCGATGGCCGAGCTCGGCGTCAACGTCGTCTTCGCGGCGGGGAACAGCGGCCGTTCGAACGCCGAGATGTCGCTGAACCCGTTCTCGCAGGCGCCGTGGGTGACCTCGGTCGCGGCGGAGGACGTGAACCACGTCCGCGGCGACTTCTCGTCCAACGGCCTCCGGTACGACAACTCGCAGGCCGTGACGATCGGCCCCGGCGGCCACACGGTCTTCACCGGGAATCGGATCGGCATCTACCACCCGGACGTCACCGCCCCGGGCGTGGCGATCTCGTCGACCTGCGACACCGCCGGGACCGCGGTCGGGCCGTGCCCGCCGGGCCAGAACACGACGGCGTCGGGGACGAGCATGGCCTCGCCTCACGTCGCCGGGGCGGCCGCCGTGCTGCTCCAGGCCAACCCGGGCCTCAGCCCCGACCAGCTCCGCGCCACGCTCCAGTCGACCGCGGCACCCGTGACCGACGCGGCGGGGACGCAGCTCGGGTTCTGGCAGATCGGCTACGGCCGCGTCGACCTCGCGGCGGCCGTCGCCCTCGCGCGCTCGAAGGACCCGGCGAAGCAGATCGCCAGGACGCAGGCCTCGGCCGACCAACGTGTGCTCGGCTCCCTCGCTTCCACCGTTCCGAAGTCGGACTTCTGGACGTGGGACGCGCCTCGGGCCGCGGTGGCGGGATCCGACTCGCGGACGTTCACGACGTCCGTGCCGTCGACGACGACCCACGTGAAGGTGACGCTGTCGCACCCGTCGCTCGCAGTCGTCGGCTCGAACGGGATGGTCTACACGGTCAGGGTCCTCGACGCGACCGGCCAGGTGCTCGGCACGACGACCGAGTCCACGTCGGGTGCCGGCACGTCGAGCCTGCTGATCGACCTCGGTGCGGCCGCGGCCCACTACGGGACGTTCACGTTCCAGGTCAGCGGGCAGCGGGCCGTCTCCGATCCGGACACGCTCGACAGCGAGTCGCTGCTCGGCCGCGTGGTCGTCCTCCAGGTCGCCCAGGCACGCGCCTAGACCGGCGCGCGTCGCGACGCGAAGGGCCCCGGCGACGGGGCCCTTCGCCGTTCCGGCAAGATCGGGGCGGGAGGTGGTCGCATGAAGATCACGGTCGTCGGGCGAGGAAGCGTCGGAGGCGGGCTCGCGAAGCGCTGGGAGCGCGCCGGTCACGAGGTCACGACGATCGGCAGGGACGGAGGTGACGCCTCGGAGGCGGACGTCGTCCTGGTCGCCGTCCCGGGGGGCGACATCGCCGACGCGCTCGCGAAGGTGAGCGGTCTCGACGGGAAGCTCGTCGTCGACGCCACGAACATCTTCGGCGAGCGAAACGAGGATTACCCGTCCCTCGCCCACGAGGTGAAGAGCATCGTCGGCGGGCCGGTGGCGAAGTCGTTCAACACGAACTTCGCCGCGCTCTACGACCAGATCGACGAGCAGCGGGCACAGCCCGGCAACCTCTACGCCGCCGACGAGGAGGCCCGGGAGACGACGGAGCAGCTGATCCGGGACGCCGGCTACGAGCCCGTCTACGTCGGCGACCTCGAGCAGGCGCGGGCGCTCGAGGACCACCTCGGCTTCATGTCGGCGATCAACCGGGCCGGCCTCGGGCGGTTCTTCTACCGCTACGCGGCGCCGGGCGACCTCTGAGCCGCTACTGCTGGCGCGAGGCGACGATCGCGATCACGGCGAGCGTCGCGCAGACCACGATCACGCCGGCGAGCCCGGTGAAGATCGCCGCCAGCGCGAAAAGCGGCACCGAGATCCCCATCGCGCCGAGGATCATCTCCTTCTGGTGATTGCGCCGGCTCTGGAGCGCACGCTCGCTCGCCTCGGAGCGCTCGACGAGGCGCTGTTCGATCCGCTCGACGAAGGAGTCGATGATCGCCGGCTCCAGCTCGGAGCCGAGCTCCTTGCGCGCCTCGATCGCCGCCTCCAGCTCGTCCCGCGGCACCCGCTCGCTCATCGCTCGATTGTCGCAGCCGCCGTCAGCGGTTGTGGTTCACGAGCTCGATGTTGTGCCCGTCGGGATCGAGCACGAACGCGCCGTAGTAGCCGGGGTGGTACTTGCGGCGCTCGCCCGGCCGGCCGTTGTCGCGATACCCCGCCGCGACCAGGTCCCGGTGGAAGGCCTCCACCGTGGCGTCGTCGTCGGCCGGGAAGGCCATGTGAAACGGGCCGGTGCGCTCGCCGGCCGCCGCCGAGAAGGACCCCGTCTCGCCGGCGAACTGGACTCGCTCCGCGTCGTCGAGCCTCAACCGGAAGCCGGCGTGGCGTCCGACCGCCTCGTAGAAGCGCTTCGCCGCCGCGACGTCGGCGACCCGGAACCAGAGGTGGTCGATCACCCCTCCCTCCCGCAAGGCGCCGTGGTGGACGGCCTCGGCGGTGTTGCCGTCGGGGTCGACCAGGAAGGCGCCGTAGTAGTCGTCCCGGTACTGCGGTCGCAGCCCGGGCTCGCCGTCGCTGCGGTAGCCGGCGCCGGTGCCGGCTCGCCAGAACTCGTCGACCGCGTCGCGGCTGGGCGCGACGAACCCGACGTGAAGGCTGCGCGTGACCGGCTTGCCCGGGCTCCAGGCCGAGAGCGAGAAGTCGTCCCATTCGGTGAACCCGTCCTCGGAGTGCGTCATGCCGATCCCGAGCGTCCCGAGCACCAGCTCGTAGAAGGCTTCGGACGTCCCGCGCTCGGAGACCCGGATGGTCACGTGATCGAACACACGCCGCAGGCTACGCAGCCTGCGGCTACAGCGCCTCGACGAGCTGCTCCTGGAGCCAGGAGAGGTAGGCGTAGAGGGCCAGCTCCTGCGCGCGCGGCGTGGTCTCGTCGAGCGCGTCCCAGTCGTAGTCCTCGGTGACGTCCAGCCGGGTACCGAGCACGAGCCGCGCGTCGTTGAGCGCCCGCAGCCACGCGTCCGCCTCCTCGGGCGCCAGCAGCTCGCGGTCGGCCGTCTCCCGCAGGACGTCGAGGCTGCGACGGCGGCCGGTGACGAGCTGATCCCGCGTGAGCTCCCGGTACTCCTGCTCGCGCTCGGCATCGTCGTGCGCGGTGGGGTAGAGGCGGCGGAGCGACGGGTCCTCGGGCTCGTCGTCGAGCAGCGCCCTGAGCTCGCCGGCGACCTGCCGAAGCAGGTCGCGCTCGTCCTCGGGGAGCTCGACGCGAACGCCGCCGTCCGCCGCCCGCCGGATCCGGCTGCGGAACATCAATCCTGCTGCATCGTCGCCCAGAGCCCGTACGCGTGCAGGCGCGCGACGTCGAGCTCCGCCTTCTCACGGCTCCCGCCGGAGACGACGGACTTCCCCTCGTAGTGCACCTGCAGCATCAGCTTCGTGGCGTGCTCGCGCGAATAGCCGAACAGCTTCTGGAAGACAAGTGTCACGTAGGACATGAGGTTGATCGGGTCGTTCCACACGATCACGACCCAGGGGCGGTCGTGCTGGGGATCGTCGACCGGCTGCTCGATCTCCACCTCGGCTGGCGCGAGCGTCGTCATCGAACGAATTGTTGCGGCTGGACCAGGAAAAGCTCGAACCCGGTGCCGCCGGCCCGAAGGGGTCTAGTCCGCTCCGCCGGGAAGCCGGCCCAGAAACGCGGCCAGCTGCTCGATCTGCGCGGGGGAGAGATGCTCCTCGAACATCGTCCGGATCGACCCCTCGTGGCCGCAGGAGACCTCGCGGACCTTTGCAAGCCCGGCGTCGGTCAGCTGGGCGTACACGACGCGAAGATCGCTGGAGCAGGCGGTCCGCTCGACGAGCCCGGCCCGCTCGAGCCCCTCGAGGAGGCGGGTCACCCCGGAAGGCGTCAACACGAGACGGCGCGCGAGGTCCACCCGCTTCATGCGCCGCTCCTCGGCGCACGAGAGCACCTGGAGCGCCTCGTAGTCGTTGATGGTCAGGCCGTGCTCGGCCTGGAGCTCGGCGTTCAGCAGGCGCCGCGTCGTGGCATGCGCACGAAGGAGGCGCGTCCATGCGCGTACGGCCGGAGGAGCCTCCGCGGCGGGGTCGATCTGGGTGGCTGGTAGTTGCGTACTCAAAGATCTGCGCTACTATTGCTTGCGGACTCAATAATACACGACTCAACAACAGGAGGACGGAATGACCAGCACCACTCTCACCAGCGCCCCGGTCGGCACGTGGACCCTCGACCCGGTGCATTCCACCGTCGGCTTCGAGGTCAAGTACCTCGTCGGCACCTTCAGGGGACAGTTCCGTGACGCCGACGGCCGCCTCGTCGTCGACGAGCGCGGGCGGGCGGCGCTCGAGGGCAGCGCCCGGGTCGCCAGCGTCGACGTGAAGGACGAGCAGCTCGCCGGACATCTGCAGACGCCCGACTTCTTCGACGCGGAGCGCTTTCCCGAGCTCCGGTTCCGCGCCGAGGGGATCGACGTGTCGGGTGGAGCGATCGAGGCGGAGGGCGAGATCACGATCAAGGGCGTGACGAAGCCCGTCCAGATCAGCGGGACGCTCACGCCGCCGGCGGCCGACCCGTACGGCAGGGAGCGGACGGGTGCCGTGCTCACGGCGACCGTGAACCGGCACGACTTCGGCGTCAGCTGGAACGCTCCGGTGCCGGGCGGCGACATGGCGCTCGCCGACGACGTGACGATCAACGCCGAGCTCTTCTTCACCAAGGCGGAATAGGCTCCGGGAGTGAAGATCCTGGGCGTCTCCGGCAGCCTGCGCCGGGACTCGTACAACACGCGCCTTCTGGAAGCGGCCGCCGAGTTGCTTCCGGAAGGCGTTGAGTTCGAGCTCCTCCACGGCCTGAAGGCGGTGCCGCCCTACGATCAGGACGACGACGTCGAGCCGGCGCCCGAGGCGGTCGCGCGGCTGCGCAGCGCCTTCGCCGCCGCCGACGCAGTCCTGTTCGCGACGCCCGAGTACAACTCGTCCATCCCCGGCGTGCTGAAGAACGCGATCGACTGGGCGTCGAGGCCGTTGATGACCAACCCGCTGCGCTTCAAGCCGGTCGCTGTGGCGGGCGCCTCCACCGGCGCCTTCGGGGCTGTCTGGGCGCAGGACGAGCTCCGGAAAGTCCTCGGCGCGCTCGGCGCGCGGGTGATCGAGGGCGCGGTGCCGGTGGGCCATGCGCCGACGCGTTTCGACGAGTCGGGGAAGCTGACGGACGAGGAGATCGGCGGCCAGCTCGCCGAGCTCGTGCAGAGCCTTGTCGACGCGGTCGAGGAGCGGCGCGCGACCGCGTCGTCC
>DASTWB010000012.1:0-9463 GCA_035758725.1 Gaiellaceae bacterium | reverse complement strand
CTCGCGAACGTCCGCGAGCCAGATGACCGAGGCCGGCTCGATCGTCGGCACCGCGCAGTACCTCTCGCCGGAGCAGGCGCGGGGCGCGCCGGTCGACCAGCGGTCGGACATCTACTCGGTCGGCATCGTCCTCTACGAGCTGCTGACCGGGAAGCTGCCATTCACCGGCGAGACCCCCCTCGAGATCGCGATGAAGCACCTGTCGGAGATCCCGAAGCCGCCGTCGGCGCTCCGGCCGGAGGTCCCGCCGGACCTCGACATGGTCGTCCTCCGTGCGCTCGCGAAGGATCCGGCCGAACGCTACGAGAGCGCCGAGGAGATGGACGCGGAGCTCGGCCGGGTCGCGGCCGGCGGCGCGGTGACCGCCGAGACCGCCGATGCCGCCACGGCCGTGCTGGCCGGGGCAGGCCTCGCCGATGCGGCGCCGACGATGGTCTCCCGCCGGACCGTCGTGACGCCGCCGCAGCCGCCGCGCCAGTACCGGGAGCAGCAGTACTACGAGTACGAGCCGCCGCGCCGCAGGCGGACGTTCTGGCCGTGGCTCCTCACCGGCCTCCTGCTCGTCGGCGCGCTCGTCGCAGGCGTCTACGTCTGGCAGCAGATCCAGGACGAGATCAGCGAGTCGAAGCCGGTCGCGGTGCCGTTCGTCGAGGGCGTGCGGGCGCCGGTCGCCAGGAAGCGGATCCAGAACGCGGGTCTCAAGCCGGTGCAGGTGAACCAGTCGAGCGACGACGTCCCGCGCGGCATCGTCATCCGCCAGTCGCCCGACGCGGGCGAACGGATCCAGAAGGGCAACGTCGTCCGCTACTTCGTCTCCACCGGGAAGCCGCGGGTGCAGGTGCCGGACGTGGTGGGCGCCGAGCGGTCGGACGCCGTCGCGACGTTACGTGCGGCCGGCCTGATCCCGAACGTCGTCAACATCTTCTCGGAGGAGCCGGAGGGGACCGTGATCGCGCAGGATCCGAAGGGCGGCACGAGCATCGTCGAGGGCAGCGACGTGCGCCTCAACGTCTCGAAGGGACCGCAGCAGACGGGCCTGCCGGACGTCGTCGGCCGCTCGTTCGACGACGCCGCGGCGGCGCTCCGCGAAGCCGGCTTCACGCCGGTCCGGCGCGACGTCGAGGCGTCGGACCCGAAGGGCACGGTCGTCGGGATGAGCCCCGGCGCCGGGACGCTGGCACCGCCGGGGACGAGGGTCACGCTGAACGTCTCGCTCGGGATCTCGACGACGGCGGTGCCGGACGTCGTCGGCGAGGAGGAGGCGAGCGCGAGGGCGACGCTCGAGAACGAGGAGTGGCGCGTGCTCATCCGCGACACGCCGACCACGAATCCCGACGAGGACGGGATCGTCGTCACGCAGTCGCCGGCCGGCGGCGAGCAGGCGGAGCCCGGCTCGCAGGTGATCATCTACGTCGGCCGGTACCAGGAGCTCGAGCCGCCGGCTCCCACGACGCCGTGAGCCGGCGCTACCGCGTCGCAGTGATCGCGGGCGGCCGCTCGAGCGAGCACGAGATCTCCGTCGCCTCGGCCCGTTCGGTCATCGAGGGTCTCGATCCCGAGCGGTACGAGGTGGAGACGATCGAGATCCACCGGGACGGCCGCTGGGAGCTCGGGGCGGGCGAGCGCAAGGAGCTCGAGCGTCCCGTCGCCGAGACGCTGCCGGTCCCCACGGGCTCGGCGCCCGAGGCGCTGGGGCGGGTCGACGTCGTGCTGCCGATCCTGCACGGGCCGTTCGGCGAGGACGGGACCGTCCAGGGCCTCCTCGAGCTCGCCGGCGTCCCCTACGTCGGCGCCGGCGTGACCGCGTCGGCCCTCTGCATGGACAAGGACCTCTTCAAGGCCGTCTGCCGCGACAAGGGAATCCCGGTGACGCGGTCGGTCACGGTCCGCAACGGCGACCGGCCCGACAATCCGTTCGGCTACCCCGTCTTCGTCAAGCCGGCGCGCCTCGGCTCGTCGGTGG
Organism: Gaiellaceae bacterium; assembly: GCA_035758725.1. GTDB lineage: Bacteria > Actinomycetota > Thermoleophilia > Gaiellales > Gaiellaceae > JACDAN01. The sequence goes on along the minus strand of DASTWB010000012.1, from coordinate 7,500 downwards.
GGATCACGAAGGTCGGCGCGGAGGACCAGCTCCAAGGCGCCGTGGACCTGGCGCGGCACCACGACGAGAAGGTGCTGATCGAGGAGTTCGTGTCCGGCGTCGAGGTCGAGGTGGGCGTGCTCGGAAACAAGGAGCCGATCGCGTCCCTGCCCGGCGAGATCAGGGCGCACGGGTTCTCGGGCGTGGACTGGTACGACTACTCGGCGAAGTACGACGAGGGCGGCATGGACCTCGTGATCCCGCCGGAGATCCCCGAGGCGACCATCGAGCGGCTGCAGCAGGTGTCGGTGGAGGCGTTCGTCGCCACCGACTGCGAGGGGATGGCGCGGGCGGACTGCTTCGTGCGGGAGGACGGCGAGGTGCTCGTCAACGAGCTGAACACGATCCCGGGCTTCACGGCGACGAGCGTCTACGCGAAGCTCTTCGAGGCCTCGGGGATCCCGTACCCGGAGCTCCTCGACCGCCTCGTGGAGCTCGCGCTCGAGCGGCACGAGCGGCGTCAGAACCTTCGGTTCTAGCGGGCGGTCACTTCGTTGACATGCATGGAGCCCGAGTCGAGCTCGGTGATCCACACGACGAAGTAGCGCGCCTTTGCGTCGGTCAGGTTGTACCGGTAGCGGTTCTGAATCGTCCGTGACTGCGAGACGGGGTCGAACGGGCCCTCCGGACTGCTCCCCGCCCGAATCTCCGCCGTGAAACCCGGCGTGTCCGTGGTGACGGTCACCGTCTTCGGCTCGACCGTGCGGCTGGCATCGAGCACGAGCCCGACACCTGGCTTGTTGAGGCCGGACCGGTAGCTCTCGGTTCGCCAGGCCGTCGAGAGATCACCATCCGTCGCCAGCGACGCCTCGTCGTCGTGTTCCGTGTTGTCTCCCGGCGGCGGATCGTATGCACCGATGCCGGTGAGCTTGATCGGCTGGCCCGTCGCCGCCTGCGGCGAGCCGTCGTCGTCGTCCCGCAGCGTCAGCGCGCCGAGCGCTGCAAGGGCCGCGACGATCAGCACCGCGAGCACGGCGACGACGGGCCAGAGGATCCCCAGCCGCCGCTTCCTCCGCCGGGGCCGACCTTGCTTGCCCGCAGGAACGATCGGCCTGCGCGCGATCATCGTCGCCTCCTCCGAGCTCGGGTCGAGCTCGGCAAGGCACGCCTCGAGCTCGTGGCAGAGCTCCTCCATCGAGTCGAACCGATCGTCCGGCGACTTCGCCATCGCCCGTTCGACGGCCGTCGCCACCCGCGGCGGGACGTCCGGCCTGCGCTCGAGCACGTTCGGCGCCGGCTCGTTCACGTGCTTCAGCGCGACGGTGACGAAGTTCTCGCCGTCGTACGGCACGGCGCCCGTCAGCAGCTCGTAGAGGACGACGCCCAGCGAGTACACGTCGGTCTGGGCGTCGACCTGCTGCCCGCGCGCCTGCTCCGGCGCGATGTACTCGCTCGTCCCGAGGACGGTGCCGGTGATCGTCACGCCCTGGACGTCCACCTCGCGCGCGATCCCGAAGTCGGTCATCTTCGCCTGGCCGTCCGCGTTGAGCAGGACGTTCTGGGGCTTCACGTCCCGGTGGATGAGCCCGCGCCCGTGCGCGAACGAGAGCGCCCGCGCCATCTGCAGCGCGAGCACGAGCGCGTCGCGGACCGGCATCGGCCCGGTCCGCCCGAGCAGCTCCTTGAGGTTCTCGCCCTCGACGTACTCGAAGACGATGAACTGCCGCCCAGCGTCCTCGCCGCGGTCGATGACGGTGACGATGTTCGGGTGGCTCAGCTGCGCCACCGACCGCGCCTCCCGCCGGAAGCGCTCGACGTACTCCTCGTCCTCCGTGTACTGCGGGTGGAGGACCTTGATCGCGATCTGCCGGTCCAGCAGACGGTCGTGCGCCTTCCAGACGCTCGACATGCCCCCTTTTCCGATCAGCTCGAGCAGCTCGTAGCGACCGGCGATCACCTCGCCTTGGGTCACGGCTAGGAGGTTACTGTCGGGTGTCGGGAGCTAGCCGCCGAGAACGGTCTCGAGCGCCTGCTCCCAGACGCCGAGAGCCTCGTCGAGCTCGCCGTCCGAGAGGGCGAGCGGCGACAGCACCCGGATGCAGTTGGAGTAGATCCCGGACTTGAGCAGGAGCAGGCCGTTTCGCGCGGCCTCCTCGGCGATCGCCGTGGCGGTCTCGGCGTCCGGCTCCTTCGTGGCGGGGTCGCGCACGAGCTCGATCGCGAGCATCGCGCCGAGGCCCCTGACGTCGCCGATCTGCGGGAAGCGCTGCTGCCACGACGCCATCCGGGCCCGCATCGCGTCGCCGAGGACCGACGCTCGGGCGCAGAGATCCTCCTCGCTGATCACGTCCAGGACGGCGAGCGCGGCAGCCTGGGCGACCGGGTTGCCGACGTAGGTTCCGCCGATCGCCGAGTCGCCGGGCGCGTCCATGATCTCCGCCTTGCCGAGCACGCCGGAGAGCGGGAGCCCCATCGCGATCGACTTCGCGACCGTGATCAGGTCGGGCTCGACGGCGTAGTGCTCGATCGCGAACAGCTTGCCGGTGCGGGCGAACCCTGTCTGCACCTCGTCGACGACCATGACGATCCCGTGCTCGTCGCAGATCCGGCGCACGCCCTCCATGAACTCCGCAGGCGCGACGACGAAGCCGCCCTCGCCCTGCACCGCCTCGACGACGATCGCCGCGACCGTCTCGGCCGCGACCTGCGTGATCAGCGCGCGCTCGAGCGCCTCGAGCGCCGCCTTCGCGTCGATCCCGCGATACTCGTTCGGGAACGGCACCCGGTAGACCTCGGGCGCGAACGGCCCGAGCCCGGCCTTGTACGGGTGGGTCTTCGATGTGAGCGAGAGGCTGAGCAGCGTCCGGCCGTGGAAGCCGCCCTCGAAGCCGATCACCGCCGGGCGCCCCGTATGGACGCGGGCGAACTTGACCGCGTTCTCGACGGCCTCGGTCCCGGCGTTGAAGAACGCGGCCTTCGCGTTCGCGATCGGCGCGAGGTCGCAGAGGCGCTCGGCGAGCCGGACGTAGACCTCGTAGGGGACGATCGTGAAGTCCGTGTGGCTGAACCGGTCGAGCTGTTCCTGAGCCGCCTCGACGACGCGCGGATGCGAATGGCCGACGTTCAGGCAGCCGACGCCGCCGGTGAAGTCGATGAACGTGTTCCCGTCCACGTCGGTGAGCGTCGCCCCCTGGGCCCGCTCGACCACGACGGGCAGGTAGATCGAGAGCGGGTCGGCCACGACACGCTCCTTCCGCTCGAGGATCTCGCGGGAGCGAGGGCCGGGGATCTCCGTGCGCAGCTCGATCGTCTTCGTCGTCGCCATGCAAGCGACGATAGCGCAGGCTGCGGCCGGTGTGCATAGTGGATAATCCGTATTCATGAGCGGGCCGGACGGGACGCTTCGCCGGGCCGACCTCGACCCCGATCCGGGCGCGCAGTTCCGGCGCTGGTACGCCGAGGCGTCCGCCGCAGTGGAGGTGCCGGAGGCGGTCGCGCTCGCGACGGCCGACGCCGACGGTCGCCCCTCCGTCCGAATGGTGCTCGCGAAGGCGCTCGACGACCGCGGATTCAAGTTCCACACCGGCCACGGAAGCCGCAAGGCGCGCGAGCTCGCCGCCACCGGCCGCGGCGCGCTCCTCTTCCACTGGCAGCCGCTCGGCCGGCAGGTGCGGGTCGAGGGGCCGGTCGAGCGCGTTCCCGACACGGAGTCGGAGGAGTACTTCCGCACCCGGCCGCGCGGCGGCCAGATCGCCGCGTGGGCATCGTCGCAGAGCGAGGTACTCGAGTCCCGGGACGAGCTCGAGGCGCGCGTTCGCGAGTTCGAGCGGGAGTTCGACGGACGCGATGTGCCGCTTCCGCCGCACTGGGGCGGCTACCGCCTCGAGCCGGAGGTATGGGAGTTCTGGCAGCACCGCGACAGCCGTCTGCACGATCGCTTCCGCTACTCCCGCCAAGATGATGGGGGATGGACGATCGAACGACTCGCCCCCTGAAGGTCATCCTCGCCCACCTCGACCTGGACGCCTTCTTCGCCGCCGTCGAGGAGCTCGAGAACCCCGACCTGAGGACCAAGCCGCTCGTCGTCGGCGGCGACCCGCGCGGGCGCGGCGTCGTGGCGACGGCGAACTACGTCGCCCGGCAGTTCGGGATCCACTCCGCGATGAGCTGCGCCGAGGCGCTCCGCCGTTGCCCGCACGCCGTCTTCCTCCGGCCCCGGCACGGGACGTACTCCGAGTACTCGAAGGAGGTCTGGGACGCCGTCCGCGAGGTCGTCCCGACGGTGGAGCGGACCGGCCTCGACGAGGGCTACCTCGACCTCGGCGAGGTCGCAGCCGACTTCGTCCAGGCCCGGGCGGTCGCCGAGGCCGTCCAGACGGCGGTCCGGGGCGCGACCAGCCTCACCTGCTCGCTCGGCGTCGCCTCCAGCAAGGTCGTCGCGAAGGTCGCGAGCGACCACCGCAAGCCGGGCGGGATCGTGGTCGTGCCCGCAGGCCGCGAGGCGAGCTTCCTCGCACCGTTCGCGCTCCGGCGCCTGCCCGGCGTCGGGCCGAGGGCGGAGGCCCGGCTGAAGACTGCGGGGCTCGAGACGATCGGCGACCTTGCCGCACTGGACGACGACCGCCTCCGCCGGCTGCTTCCCGGCAAGGTCGGCGCGATCCTCCGGGACCGCGCCCGCGGCCGGGACCCGCGCGGCCTGGAGACGGAGACGCAGCGCATCTCGATCAGCCACGAGGAGACGTTCGAGCGGGACATCGCCGACGTGCAGCAGCTCCGTGCCGAGCTCCGCAGGATGGCGGTCCGGCTCGGGGAGCACCTGCAGCGGAAGGGCGAGACGGCCCGGACGGTGACGACGAAGGTGCGCTATCCCGACTTCGCGATCCGCAGCCGCTCGACGAGCCTCCCGGTCGGCACCGACGACGGCGAGCGGATCGGCGAGGTCGCCTGCGCGCTCCTCGACCGGGCGCTCGCCGACCGGCCCGGGGCGCTACGCCTCGTCGGCGTCGGCGTCTCCGGCCTCGAGGAACACCGGCAGTTGACGATCGTCTGAGAGCACCAGCTACGGTCCGCGCGATGCGGCTCCTCATCCGGGCTCTGACCGTCGTCGGCGTCGTCCTCCTCGTCGGCGTCGCCGGGCTCGTCGGCAAGGCGTGGTGGGACAGCAGGCTGCCGTCGTCGTACAGCGCGATGGAGACCGGCGTCCTCGACTACGGCGGCGGGCCTTCCGGAGACCACGCCGCGCACCCGCAACTCGTCGTCGACCGGCTGACTGGGCCGCAGGACGGCGAGCCGGACTTCCGTACGACGCTCATCGCCGCGGAAACCGGCGACAAGTGGGCGTTCAACGGACGCGTGCCTGGGCCCGAGCTCCACGTCCGACAGGGCGACCTCGTCGAGGTGACGCTGGTCAACCGCGACATCGACGACGGCGTCACGATCCACTGGCACGGCGTCGACGTCCCGAACGCGGAGGACGGCGTCGCCGGCGTGACCCAGGACGCGGTCATGCCCGGGGAGCGCTACACGTACCGCTTCCTGGCGAAGCAGGTCGGCACTTTCTGGTACCACTCGCACCAGGTCTCCTCGAAGCAGGTCCGGCGCGGCCTCTACGGCGCGTTGGTGATTCACTCCGGCGGGTCGGGCCCGCCGAGAACCGGCATCGACCGGACGCTGATCGTCCACGACTTCGACGGGAAGCCGGCCCTGAACGACGTCGCGGGCGTCCAGCGTCTCGCCGTCCATCCCGGCGTGCACGTCCGCCTGCGCCTCGTCAACTCGAACAACGGGCCCGAGCGACTGACGCTGACCGGCGCGCCGTTCACGGTCGTCGCGATCGACGGGACCGACGTCAACGGCCCGACCACGATCGAGGGCCGAACGCTCGACGTGGGCGCCGGCGCGCGCTACGACGTCGCGTTCGACATGCCCGAAGGGCCGGTTCGTCTCGGCGTCGCCGGGAGCGAGACGGCGCTCTTCCTCAGCCGCGACGGGACGGGCGAGCTCGACTCCCCGCCCGAGCTGCCGATCTTCGACCCCGCGACCTACGGACGGCCGAGGACGACGATCTTCGACGGCGCCCGGTTCGACCGGACGTTCGAGCTGAAGATCGGCAAGAAGTTCGGGTTCTTCGACGGGAAGCCGGGCCGCCACTGGTCGGTGAACGGCGAGATCTTCCCGGACACGCCCATGTACGTCGTCCGCGAGGGCGACCTCGTCAAGATGCGGATCGAGAACGACAGCGGCTCAGTGCACCCGATGCATCTCCACGGGCATCACGTCCTCGTGCTCAGCCGCGACGGCAAGCCGACCAGCGGCAGCCCCTGGTGGGTCGACACGCTCAACGTCGCGTCCGGCGAGGAGTACGAGGTCGCGTTCCGCGCGGACAACCCGGGCGTCTGGATGGATCACTGTCACAACCTGCCCCACGCGGCCGACGGGCTGACCATGCACCTGATGTACGAAGGGGTCTCGACGCCGTTCCGCCTGGGCGGGGACGACCACAACGACCCGGAGTAGCGGCTACGCCGTCGACTGCGGCGCCGGCGCGGTGTCGGGTATTCCGTAGCCCGCCCGGTCGCGCCGCCACTCGCGCGCGGCGAGCGAGGCGGCCGCACCGAGGATCAGGAGCGCGTTGATCGGATGCAGGAAGCCGAGCACCGCCGGGAGCGCGCTTCCGCTCCAGCCCAGGATCATCTGGACGATCAGCAGGACGAAGAGGCCGAGGGCGTGGAGCACGCGCTGGCGGCCGGCCCGCGCCGCGAGTGCGAGCAGCACCGTGAGGAGCCCGCCGAGCACGAGGAACGTCCCGAGCGCCGCGTGCAGGCCGAACTTGTCGAGGAAGGTGTCCTCGTCGACCGAGCCCTCCGTCGCCGCGTCGAGCGCCCCGAAGGCGCCGATCCCGGCGAAGCCGATCTGGACGACGATGGCGAGCACCATCAGCCAGAGCCAATAGCGATAGATCGTCCGCAGCGCGTCCATCCGGTGGAGCCCTCCTTCGGTCGCTTGACCGGGGGACTCTACGCTAGGTTCCGGCCGATGGCAGCGGAGCCGACCACGAAGCCTGCGGCCGCAGCGGGCACGGTCACCCTCGGCGACCTGACCGTGAATCGCATGGGCTTCGGCGCGATGCGGCTTACCGGCAGCGGCGTCTGGGGCGACCCGTCCGACCGGGACGGCGCGAAGGCGGTTCTCCGCCGCGCTCTCGATCTCGGCGTGAACCTGATCGACACGGCCGCCTCGTACGGGCCCGACGTGAACGAGCAGCTGATCGCGGAAACCCTGCACCCGTACCCCGAAGACCTGGTGATCGCGACGAAGGGCGGCCTCAGCCGTCCGGGCCCGGGCCGCTGGCAGCCCGACGGTCGCCCCGAGACGCTCCGGGCCTCGCTGGAGGGCAGCCTCCGCCGTCTCCGGCTCGAGCGGATCGACGTGTACCAGCTCCACTCCGTCGACCCTCAGGTCCCGTTCGAGGAGTCGGTCGGCACGCTCGCCGAGTTGCAGGGCGAGGGAAAGATCCGCCAC
>DASTWB010000239.1:0-2273 GCA_035758725.1 Gaiellaceae bacterium | reverse complement strand
CGTCGATCAGCACCGGCCGGGTCCGCCTCGGCTCGATCACGTCGTCGACGTAGCCGCGCTCCGCCGCCACATACGGGTTCGCGAACTGCTCCCGGTAGTCGGCGATGAGCTCCCGGCGGCGCGCGTCGGGATCCTCGGCCTCCTCGAGCTCGTGCCGGAAGACGATGTTGACCGCGCCCTCCGGGCCCATCACCGCGACCTCGGCGGTCGGCCACGCGAAGCTGAAGTCGGCGCGGATGTGCTTCGAGCTCATGACGTCGTACGCCCCTCCGTATGCCTTTCGGGTGATCACGGTCAGCTTCGGCACCGTTGCCTCGCAGTAGGCGTACAGCAGCTTTGCGCCGTGCCTGATGATCCCGCGCCACTCCTGATCGGTGCCGGGCAGGAACCCCGGGACGTCCACGAAGGTCACCAGCGGGATGTTGAAGGCGTCGCAGGTGCGGACGAACCGGGCCGCCTTCACGGAGGAATCGATGTCGAGCACCCCGGCGATCGTGTGCGGCTGGTTGCCGACGATCCCCACCGAGTGGCCTCCCAGCCTCGCGAACCCGCAAACGATGTTCTGCGCGAAGCGCTCGTGCACCTCGAGGAACTCCCCGTCGTCGACCACACGGCGCACGACGTCCTTCATGTCGTAGGGCTTCGTCGGCTCGTCGGGGATGATGGTGTCGAGGTCCGGGTCCTCGCGGCCGGCCGGGTCGGCGGGCGGGAAGTGCGTGGGGCGGTCGAGGTTGTTCTGCGGCAGGTACGAGAGCAGATAGCGGGCGTCCTCCAGGAGGCTTTCCTCGTCCGCCGCCGTGAAGTGGGCCACGCCTGACTTCGAGGCATGGGTCGCCGCGCCGCCGAGCTCCTCGAAGGTGACCTCCTCCCCTGTCACGGTCTTCACGACGTCGGGGCCGGTGATGAACATGTAGGAGCTGTCCTCGACCATCAGCACGAAGTCGGTCATGGCCGGCGAGTAGACGGCTCCGCCCGCCGTCGGGCCCATGACGAGGCTGAGCTGCGGGATCACGCCCGAGGACTGGACGTTCCGCCAGAAGATCTCGGCGTAGCCGGCGAGGGAGACGACGCCCTCCTGGATGCGCGCGCCGCCCGAGTCGTTGATCCCGATCAGCGGACAACCGAACTTCAGGGCCATGTCCATGACCTTGCAGATCTTCTCTGCGAACGCCTCGGAGAGGCTGCCGCCGAAGATCGTGAAGTCCTGGGAGAAGACGAAGACCTTGCGGCCGAAGATCGTCCCGTGCCCGGTGACGACGGCATCGCCGTACGGGCGCCGTTCCATCATCCCGAAGTAGGGGTTGCGGTGGCGGACGTAGCGGTCGAGCTCGACGAACGAGCCCGGGTCGAGCAGCTTCTCGACCCGCTCGTGCGCGAGCAGCTTGCCGGCCTCTCTGTGCTTGTCGATGGCCCGCTCCGAGGCCTGGTGCGCCGCCTCCTCGCGCAGCCGCTGGAGCTCGTCGAGCTTGCCCTGGGTGGAGTCGGTGCGGTCGTCGGTCGCCGCCACGGAGTCACCCTAACTAGAGTCGCGCCTATGCTCGACCGCTCGACGATCTGGCCCTACGAGGACGGCGAGCCGGGCGAGTTCTACTATCAGCGCTACGCGCATCCCGCCGGGGTCGAGGCGGAGCGGGCGCTGGGGGAGCTCGAGGGTGGCCACGCGCTGCTCTTCCCCTCAGGATCTGGGGCGACGACGGCTCTCCTGCTCGCGTTCATGAAGCCGGGGAAGACCGTGGCGCTCGCCCGGGACTGCTACTACGGAACCGCGGTCCTGCTGCGGGCGCTCGAGCGCTGGGGGCTGCGGACGGTCGAGTTCGACCAGACAGGCCCGCCGCCCGCGGACGCCGATCTCGTCTGGGTCGAATCGCCGTCGAATCCGCTCCTGACCCTCCCCGACCTGGAGGCAGCTGTTGCCCACCCCGCGCCGGTCGTCGTCGACTCGACGGCGTCCACGCCGGTGTACCTCCGGCCGCTCGAGCGCGGCGCGGACTTTGCGCTCCACAGCGCGACGAAGTTCCTGGGCGGGCACCACGACGTCCTCCTCGGCGCCGTTGTCTGCGCGCGGGAGGACGACTACGAGCGGCTGAAGGAGTTCCGGAGCCGCTCCGGGATCGTCGCTGCGCCCGATCCCACCTGGTTGCTCGCGCGGAGCCTGGAGACGCTCGAGCTGCGGATGCGGCGCCACACCGAGAACGCAACCGAGATCGCGCGGCGACTCGGCGATCATGCCGCCGTCGAGCGGGTTCGCTACCCGGGCTCCGGAGGCCTGATGT
>DASTWB010000234.1:0-4552 GCA_035758725.1 Gaiellaceae bacterium | reverse complement strand
ATCGGCACCTTCCACGAGTCGCTGAACCTCGCCCAGCTCTGGAATGTCCCGGCCGTGTTTGTGTGCGAGCACAACCACTGGGCCGAGTCGACGCCGTCCACGCAGCACATGCCGATCGAGGAGATGACCAAGCGGGCCGAGGCCTACGGGATGGAGTCGATGAAGGTCGACGGCCAGAACGTGAGCAAGGTGTACGAGGCGGCCGTGAAGGCGGTGGAGCACGCCCGCTCGGGCCGTGGCCCCGTCTTCCTCGTCGCCGAGACCTATCGCCTTTCCGGCCACTACATCGGCGACCCGCAGGTCTATCGCCCCAAGGAGGACATCCAGCGGCTGCGCGAGACCGAGGATCCGATCGACAAGCTGCGCGCCGAGCTCGAGCTGTCGGACGGGGACTTCGAGGAGCTCGACGGCGAGGTCACCGAGCTGGTCGAGGCGAGCGTCGAGTTCGCGAAGGCGGGCACCGACCCGAAGCCCGAAGACGCGCTCAAGAACGTCTATGCCTGAATCAGCGCCGCGTCAGAGGCGTCGGGATGCCTGAGCTCTCCTACCGGGAGGCGGTCAGGGACGCGCTCGCGACGGCGATGCGCCGCGACGAGGACGTGTTCATCATGGGCGAGGACATCGCCGAGATGGGCGGGTCGATGGGGGTCACCCAGGGGCTGCTCGACGAGTTCGGGCCGGAGCGCGTCCGCAACACGCCGATCTCCGAGATCGGGATCGTGGGTGCGGGGATCGGCGCCGCAATGCAGGGCATGCGTCCCGTCGTCGAGATCATGTACGAGGACTTCCTGACGCTCTCGGCGGAGCAGATCGTCAACCAGGCGGCCAAGCACCGCTACATGTCCGGCGGCCAGCTGAAGGTGCCGCTGACGATCCGCACCCAGGGCGGCGCAGGCTGGTCACCGGGCGCGCAGCACGCGCAGCAGCTCGAGGCGTGGTTCGTGCACATCCCTGGGCTGAAGGTCGTCTTCGCCTCGACGCCCACGGACGTGCGCGGGCTGCTCTACAGCGCGATCTACGAGGACAACCCCGTGATCTTCTTCGAGCACCGGACGCTCTACGGGCTCAAGGAGGAGATGCCCGAGGAGCTCGAGCCGATCCCGCTCGGCGAGGCGCGTGTGCTCCGCGAGGGAGAGGACGTGACCGTGGTCGCGACCGGCCGCCTCGTGCACGAGGCGCTGGGCGCAGCAACGCAGCTCGAGGAGCAGGGCGTCTCGGTCGAGGTCGTCGACCCGCGCACGCTCCAGCCGCTCGACGAGGAGACGATCGTCGCGTCCGTCAAGAAGACGAACCGCTGCGTCGTCGCCCACGAGGCGGTCACGCGGATGGGGTTCGGGGCCGAGGTGGCCGCGGTCGTCCAGCACCAGGCGTTCGACTGGCTCGACGCCCCGGTCGAGCGCGTGGGCGCGAAGTTCACGCCGATCCCGTTCGCGCCCGTGATGGAGGAGTTCGTCGTGCCTCACGCCAAGGACGTCGTCGAGGCGATCCAGCGCACGGTGGCCCGGAATGGCAACTGAGGTCAAGCTTCCGCGCCTCGGGCAGGGCATGGAGTCCGGCACCGTCGTCCGCTGGCTGAAGCAGGAGGGTGAGCGGGTCGAGAAGGGCGAGCCGCTCTACGAGCTGGACACCGAGAAGGTGACGCAGGAGGTCGAGGCAGAGGCCTCGGGCGTCCTCCTGAAGATCGCCGTGCAGGAGGGCGAGGTGCCCGTCGGTCGGACGGTCGCCGTGATCGGCGAGGAGGGCGAGGAAGTCCCCGCGGCCGAGGAGACCGAGGTCGACGAAACGCCGCAGGAGGAGGGATCCCGCGGGCCCGCGAGGGACGAGGAGCGGGAGGAAGGTGCCGAGGCCTCGAGCGTGACGAGCGAGCAGGTCACGGAGATCCGCGAGCCCGACCGTGACGGACGGGTGAAGGCATCGCCGCTCGCCCGCCGCATCGCGCGCGAGCGAGGCGTCGACCTCGCGCAGCTCCGCGGCACAGGCCCGGAAGGGCGGATCGTCGCCGAGGACGTCGAGCGCGCCCAGGTCGCGCCCGCCGGCGCTCCCGCCGCAGCGCCGACGCCGGCGGGAGAAGTCGAGGTCGTGCCGCTGACGTCGATCCGGAAGACGATCGCCAGGCGGCTGACCGAGGCGTGGCAGGCGCCGGTCTTCCAGATCTCGATGTCGGCCGACATGGGGCGGGCGCTGGAGCTGCGCGCGCGGCTCGTCGACCTCGCCGGTGAGGCTCCGAAGCCGACGATCTCGGACGTGCTCACGAAGATCGCCGCCTCGGCGCTCATGCGCCACCGGCGGCTCAACGCCGAGTTCGTCGGCGAGGAGGTTCGGATCCATCCGACCGCGAACGTCGGCATGGCGGTCGCGACCGATCGCGGCCTCGTCGTGCCGGTGATCCGCGGCGCCGAGCGGCTCTCCGTCCAGGAGGTCGCGGCCGCGCGGATGGACCTCGTCGATCGGGCGCGGGGCGGGAAGCTGCAGCAGGGCGACCTCGAGGGCGGCACGTTCACGATCTCGAACCTCGGGATGTTCGGCGTGCAGCAGTTCATCGCCGTGCTCAATCCGCCGCAGGTGGCGATCCTCGCGGTGGGCGCCGTCGAGGAGCAGCCCGTCGTGCGGGACGGCGAGATCGTCGCACGGCCCCTGATGAGCCTGACGCTCACCTGCGACCACCGGGCGGTCGACGGCGCCGACGCAGCGGACTTCCTCCGCACCGTCCGGTCGATGCTCGAAGAGCCCGGTCTAGCGCTCTAGAGTCCGCACATGCGCGTCTGGTACCGGGTTCGCGATCTCGACGCTGCCCGCCGGTGGTACGCGGGCAAGCTCGGCTTCGAGGAGACCTACTACGACGAGCCGGGGCGCTGGGCGAAGCTGGAGCGCGGTGCGATGCAGATCGCCCTCGCCGAGGGCGAGCCCGAGGAAGGCGGCGTCGCCACCATCGACGTCGACGACGTGAAGGCCGAGGCCGACCGCCTGCGCGAGGACGACATCGAGGTGGGCACGGTCGTCGAGATCCACCAGGAGGTACGCATCCTCGACGTGTTCGACCCGGATGGAAACCGGGTGCAGCTCGTCCAGGAGCTTCGTCCGTGATCAGGCGCGGGAACCGGCAGGACGTCGGGTTCCTCAGGGACATGCTGCGCCACGCGTTCTACTGGCGGTCGAGCGCGGAGGTCGAGGACGCGTCGCTCTGGCGCTACGTGTCCGGCTGGGGCCGCCGCGGCGACACCGCCGTCGTCGCGCTCGAGGAGGGCTTTCCGGTCGGGGCCGCGTGGTTCCGCCTCTTCGCGCGGGATGAGCCCGGCTTCGGGTTCGTGGACGAGCAGACGCCCGAAGTCGCGATCGCGGTCGTCCCGAGCCGGCGCGGCCGGGGGATCGGCTCGGAGCTGCTCGACGCGCTGGTCGACGTCGCGCGAGAGCAGTCGTTCGGCGCGCTCAGCCTCTCCGTCGCCGACGACAGCCCGGCGATGCACATGTTCGAGCACCAAGGCTTCGAGAAGGCGGAGAAGACGGACGGCTCCTGGACGATGCGCCTCAATCTCTAGCCGGCGCGGCGCGTCTCAGGTCACTGTGAAGCTGGTTGCGGCGGCCGCCGCGGTCCTGTTCCTGCTCGGTGCGGGCGACGGCGCGGTGGGTTCGGCCTGCGTGGGCCCCGGCCGGGTCGTGGTCGGCACGAGCGGAAACGACGTCCTTCGCGGGACAGCCGGCCGCGACACGATCTGCGGGCTCGGCGGCAACGACGTCCTGGTCGGGCTCGGCGGCCGGGACGTGATCCGCGGCGGCCGCGGGGTGGACACGGTGTCGTACGCGGGCATGCCCGGCGGGGTCTCGGTCGATCTCGCCCGCGGCCGCGCGCGGGGCTACAGCGGGATCGACGTGCTCTTCGGGATCGAGAACGTCCGCGGGACGCGTGAGCGCGACCAGCTCCTCGGCGACGCCGGGCCGAACGTCCTGGCGGGGGGCTTCGGCAACGACGTGCTGCGGGGCGGCGGGGGAGACGATCGGCTTCTCTCCGGGCTCGGCGACAACGATCTCCACGGCGGGCCGGGCGACGACGCGCTGCTGGCGAGCGACGGCGACGACTACTTCTTCACGAGCCCGGGCGACGACCGGTACGTCGGCGGGAAGGGGCGTGACCGCGTCGACTACACGGCGTCCCGGGCCGCTGTGCGGGTAGCACTCGGACGGCCGGGCTCGGCGTCAGGAGACGGCGACGACGTCCTCGGCGGAATCGAGGAGGTCGTCGGAAGCCGGCTCGACGACGCGCTGGCGGGCGCGGCCGGCGGAGAGCTCCTCGCCGGCGGCGCGGGGCGCGACCGGATCGACGGCGGGCCGGGCGCGGACACGCTTCGCGGAGCCGACGGCGCGGACGACCTCGTCGGCGCGAGCGGCGCATACCGAGTCCTGGGCGAGGAAGGCGGCGACGTCCTGGACGGCGGCGCAGGCGCCGACGAGGTCTACGGACAGGCGGGCGACGACCGGCTGGACGGAGGCGCGGGCATCGACATCCTCGACGGCGGGACGGACGTCGACGTGTGCCTCAACGGTGAAACGCTCTTCG
>DASTWB010000059.1:0-2996 GCA_035758725.1 Gaiellaceae bacterium | reverse complement strand
TCCGTCACGGGCGAGCAGCCGGCCGCCGACCCCGCAGCGAGGGCGGCCGTAGACAGCGAGGTACCGCACTCCGAGCTCCGCGAGGTGACGGGCGTCGGCGCAGGGCCGCAGTTCGCGGAGCACGCGCCGAGCCTCCTCCGGCGCCACCGTGGAATAGCCGGCCGGACGCTCGCGCGGCGCCTGCATCGCGTAGTAGAGGTAGACGCTCCCCTCCTGCCGGTCCGGCGTGTGAACCGGCAGCTCGAGCAACCGCCCGCCGGGCCGGCGCACCAGCGCCGCGTACGCCCGGTTCCCGCTGTCCGCGGCCGTCGGCCGGTAGGCGGTCACGCCCGCGCGTAGGTCGACGGCGACGAGGGCGAGTACCGCGGCGACTGTCGCCATCCCGGCTCTGTACCGCATCACCTGCTCGGCGCCGAGGGCGGCGAGGCCTGCCAGCGCGAGGCAGGCGATCGGCATCAGGCGGCCGGGCACGCGGGTCGCACCGAGGCCCGGAAGCGCGTCCCAGAGCGCTTCGTAGCCGGGCAGGTTCGCCCCGAGCGCGAGGAGCATCGGCACGAGGGCGCCGAGGCCCAGGACGAGGCCGAGCCGGGTGCGGCGATGCACCACGAGCCCGAAGACCGCAAGCGCCGGGACGAGCCAGCCCACGAAGACGAACGGCTCCAGGCCGTGCCGCGGATCGCGGGAGACGAAGTCGGCGACCTCGGCCGAGTAGCGCTCTACGCTCGAGAACGAGCGCCCCTCGCCGATCGAGCCTCGGATGGACACGGCCCAGACGAGCAGACCGGCGGCGACGGCGCCCACGGCCGCTCCTCCCGCCCAGCGCCGGTCCCCGCCTCGCAGGAGCGCGTAGGCGGTGACGAACGGAATCGCGCCGAGGGCCAGGTGCACCTGGCCGGAGAGCGGGATCGAGGCGAGCGCTGCGGCGGTCAGCCAGTACCACCGTCGTTCCCACGCCCAGAGCGAGAGTGGGAGCAGCATCGCGATCCAGGCCAGGAGGTGCCCCGCGCCCGCCTGGACCGCGCGGTACGGGGCGAGCGCGAACACGAGGCCGCCGACGAGCGCCGCGCCGACGCCGAGGCCGACCGAACGGAGCCAGAGGAACGCGAGCGCCCCGCACCCGGCATACCCGAGCAGCACGAACAGGTTCCAGGCGGCGATGGGGCCGGCCAGACCCTCCAGCGGCCCGAAGACGGCTCCGAACGGCCAGCCCGCGAAGTTCACCCGCGGCTCGACCTCGGGCTGGAAGCTGTAGGGGTCCAGCCACGGCGCCGCCCCGCGCGCCAGCTGGTGTCCGGGAAGCCACAGCTGCCAGAGCGTCTGGAGGTGGTCGCCGGGCGCCGCCGCCCCGGGGAGCCCCTCGAGCCCTTCGGCCAGGAACGCCGAGCGGCCGTCTCGAAGTGCCGGCCACGTCGAGACGACGCCAGCGGCGAGGTAGAGCCCTAGGACGAGTGCGACAAGGCCTGCGCGGCCGCGAGCAGCTCGTCCACGTCCGGAACGTCGCCGTCCTCGTAGCCCCATGCGCCGCGGACCGTACCCTCCGTGTCGAAGAGGAAGGCGGAGCGGCGTGCGACGTCGCTCATCCCCCGGAAGTCCCGGGCGATCCCGAAGCCGCGTACTGCGTCCCCGTTCCAGTCGGAGAGGAGCGGGAAGTTCAGGTCGAGCGCCTGGATCCAGGCGACGTGCGACCACGGCGAGTCGCGCGAGGCCGCCATGACCCGGACCCCGACCGCCTCGAATTCCCGGCTCCTGTCACGCAGGAGCTCCATCTCGTTCGTTCAGGTGCCCGACCAGTCGAAGAGGTAGAAGAGGACGAGGATCGGCCCCTCGGAGACGAGGTCGTGGAGTGACACGCCCTCCCGCGGAGCGAGCCAGACCTTGACGTCGGGGATGCGGTCACCCGCGGCGAGCACGGCCGGAGCCTACTCCCCGCAGCACCACCCCTCGATCCGCGGAAAGGCGCCCGCTTCCGTGCCGCCCGGATCGAACTGCTCGGCGAGGCTGGAGACCGCCTTGATCTTCTCCACGTCGGTCGACCTGATGAAGAGCCACTGGTCGGCGCTCTTCCACCCGAGCAGGAGCCAGCGTCCGCCCGGCGACCACGCGACGTCGGTGAAGGCCCCCTTGCCCTCGAAGACCGGTTCCTGGCTTCGAAGCACGTCTCCGTCGGTGATCAGGAGCTCGCTGCGTCCGGCCCGCGTCCGGACGAGGGCGATCTCGTGGCCGTCGGGCGCGAACGCCGCCGCGCCGAAGGTGCCAGGCACGGCGAGCGACTGCAGGCGGCGCCCGGTCCCGTCGTAGACCGTGAGGGCGAACCGGCTCGCGGAGAGCGGCACGGCCACGAGCAGGCGCGTCCCGTCGGCCGACCACTCGAGCTGGGCGGGGACGGCTCTCACCGGTGCGGTCCACGTCGTCGTGTCCGTGTCGGTGCGGACGACCCTGAGCGTCCCGGCGCCGGTCACGTACGCGAGGACGTGCTCCTCGCCCGGTCTCCAGGCGGGAGCGACGGCGGCGGCGCCGTCCAGCCGCCGGTCGCCCGTCTTGTCGCCGGCGACGATCCGGATGTTGGAGCCGCTGAGGTACGCGATGCGGAGGCCGCTCGGCGACCACCGGGCGCCGTGGACGCGCGGCCTGTCGAGCGTCCAGCGGACCTCGCCGCTCGGCCGGATCGCGGCCAACCGGCTCCGGGTCGAGGCCACGGCGTGCTGTCCGTTCGGCGACCAGGAGGCTTCGTCGTAGTCGCCCAGGCGCCGCTTCGAGCCGTCGGCGTCGAGGATCCAGACGGCCTTCGGAGCGGCGACGAGCACGCGGCCGGCGGCCGGTAGCGAGAAGAGCGCCGGCTTCGCCTTCGGGACCCCGTCGACGACCCGCTCCCTCCCGATCGCGTCCCTCACGTTGTCGATCACGGCGCGGCCGGGCGAGCTGAGGACGGCGGCGAGGAGCGCGACCGCCACGGCGGCCGCGGCGAGGGGCCGGGCGTGGCGCTTCGGCCAGGGCGT
>DASTWB010000057.1:0-5364 GCA_035758725.1 Gaiellaceae bacterium | reverse complement strand
CTCGGCGCATCCGCCGAGCCCGGCGAGCGCAGACACGCAAAGCGTCCGGCCTCCGCGTCGATCTGGTTCCGGTGGCGCGCCCCCCGGACTGCGCGTGTGTCGTTCCAGACGTGCGGCAGCCGCTTCGACACCGTGCTGGCCGTCTACCGGGGCACATCGGTCCGTGGCCTGCGGGCGGTTGGGTCGAACGACGACGCCGGCGGGTCCTGTAAGGACGGGAGCCGCGTGATCTTCACGGCGAAGGCAGGTCGCGAGTACCGGATCGTCGTCGATTCCTACGGGTTCAGCGCCGGAGCCGTCCGGCTGCGGTGGGGGAAGCCGTCGGCCGCCGCGCAGGCCTGCCGCGTGCCCGACGTCCGGGGCGTGACGCTCCCGCAGGCCCGCGAGGCGATCAAGCGAGCCGGCTGCCTCCTCGGCCGGATCCGCTACGTGCGGTCGACCCGGGTCGCCGCGGGCTTCGTCGTCGCGCAGCGGCCGAGGCCCGGTACGAGGCTCGCCCCGCCGCGCCGCGTCGAGCTCGACATCAGCCGGGGCTCCCGCTAGACGGTCGCCGGGTCCCTCGGATGCCGTCCCGACCAGGCGCGCCCGGCGGCGAGGCGCTCCGGCGCCGAGGGATGGCTGAAGAAGAAGACGTAGGCGGCCCTCGGCGGGTCGAGGTCGCCGAGGTTCGAGAGCGCGAGGTTGCGGTGGGTCGCCTCGTAGGCCTCGGGGTCTCGCGTGAGCTCGAGCGAGAAGCGGTCGGCGTCGCGCTCCCAGCGGCGCGAGAGGGCAAGGGCGAACGGCTGGAGCGCGAGCTCTGCGACCGCCCCGGCGAAGAGGACGAACGGGATGACCCGCGGGTCGCCCGGCCCGTCGGCGCCGATCGCCGCGAGGAGCGCGTCCCAGCGGAGGAGAAGCCACAGCCCGAGCACGAAGAGGGCCGTCCCGGCCATCGTCAGCGCCGTCCAGGTCGCGACGTGCCTGAACCGGCGATGGCCGAGCTCGTGCGCGACGACCAGGCGCAGCTCCCCGGGCTGGCCCCGTTGGAGCAGGGTGTCCCAGACGACGACGCGGCGCGTCCTGCCGATGCCCGACACGTACGCGTTGTGCTTCCTCGTCCGCCGGCTCGCGTCGGCGACGAGGACGTCGCGGACGGGAACCCCGGCCCGGTCGGCCAGGCGCCGAAGGTCGTCCGCGAGCGCCCGGTCCTCGAGCGGGGAGAACCTGTTGAACACGGGCTCGAGGAGGATCGGCGCGAGGAACGAGAGGACGAACACGACCGCCGCGCCGCCGAGGGCCGCGACGACCGGCCACCACGACGGGAAGAGGTGCGCCGCCGCGATCAGGCCGAGCATCGGGATCGCGGTCAGGACGAGGCCGATTCCGACGCCCTTGGCGCGATCGGCGGCCCAGCCGCCGAGCGTCTGCGTGGAGAAGCCCCAGCGCCGCTCGTGCAGGTAGCCCCGCCAGAACGCGAACGGCGTCGCGAGCAGCGAGCCGACGAGCCCGACGAGCGCGGAGAAGGCGAGCGCCTCGCCCCACCACGGCAGCCCGTCGACGAGGTCGAAGAGCCGGTCGCCGGGCGCGCCGAAGCTCAGGAACCCGAGAATTAGGAGCCCGAGCGCGATGCCGGCGACGCGGACGAGGTAGACCGGACGGTGGTAGCGGCGGGCCCGCTCGACCTGGCCGGAATCGAAGATCTGACGGCCGCTACTTAACGTAGTGTCCATCAAAAGTGAACATTCGCACGTCTACATTCTGACGATGGCAACGAGCGAGGGCCTCGTCGGGCTGCCGTCAGGCGAGGCAACGAAGGAGCTCACGCTCCAGTGGCGTCGCCTGATCCGAACTGCCACCGCGGTCGCATTTCTCACGAGCCCGGTCGTCTTCGTGTTCTTCCGCGAAGAGGTCGGCGTGGCCTGGGGCTGGGCCCTCTTCTGGACGTTCCTCGCGGTCATCGCCTTCCGCGGCCTGATGGACATCGTCATCCGCCGCTTCATCCCGTGGCCGAGCCTCTTCGGGACCGACGAGCCGTCGGTGCGCGAGGAGGACGTCGTCAACCGGCGGCGCGCGTGGTACTGGGGCAAGTGGTTCCGCCGGCTCGCCTGGGTCGGCGGCATCATCACGGTGCTCTGGCTGTTCCGGCTCGCCGTCCCGGGCGGCGATACGAGCTGGTTCCCGTGGGATTGGTGGCACAACTTCACCGAGATCATCACCAACCCCTCGATGCTGGTCTACGCGATCATCTTCCCGCTCTTCTTCGTCATGAACTTCGTGATCTTGCTCGGGCCGATGATGCTCATGGGGATCACCCAGATGCAGGGCTTCGAGCCGGGCGACGCGGAGTGGGGCGTGAAGCTCGACGACGTCCGCGGCCAGGCCGAGGCGAAGGAGGAGGTGCGGCGCGTCGTCTCGATCTGGCAGTCCGGCGAGGCCTTCGAGGCTGCCGGCGGCAAGCGCGAGCGCGGCCTGCTCTTCCTCGGCGCGCCGGGAACGGGAAAGACGATGCTCTCCAAGGCGATCGCCACCGGCTTCAACTGTCCGTTCGTGTCGATGCCCGGCTCCGGCTTCGCCCAGACCTTCATGGGCATGGACGTGATCATCGTCCGCTATCTCGCCTGGAAGGCGAAGAAGCTCGCCCGGAAATGGGGAGGTCAGTGCATCGTCTTCATCGACGAGATCGACGCCGTCGGCAGGCGGCGCTCCGCGCTCGGTGACGGCGGATTCGCCGGGGCCTCGGGTCCGTCCAGCTTCGAGGAGTTCGCCTTCCACGGCCGGAACGGCTCGCTGACGCCGACGGGCGACCTCGTGCTCGAGACGCGGGCCTGGCGCGACAAGCTGTTCGCGGCCCGAATGCCGGAGCGGCGGCCGAGCGCGTTCGCGCGGATCGGCGCGATCGTGAACCAGGCGTTCCCCGGCGCGATGATGGGCGGCATGGGCCAGCTGGCGCTGAACCAGCTGCTCGTCGTCATGGACGGGATCGACAACCCGCCGTTCGCCAAGAAGGTGTTCACGAACAGGTTCAACACGTTCCTGGACGCGACGTACGTCATCCCCCGGCGCCTGTTCGGCCGCTCGATGAGGCTCCCTCCGCCGCGGCCGCGCTCGGAGCAGATCTACTTCATCGGGGCGACGAACGTGCCCTTGGAGGCACTCGACCCGGCGCTCACGCGGCCGGGCCGGATGGGCCGCTACGTCTGGCTGCGCACGCCGACGAAGAAGGATCGCCTCGACATCTTCGACCTCTACCTCGCGAAGGTCGCGCACGAGCCGGACCTGGACTCGGAGAAGCGCCGCGACGAGATCGCGCGCATCACGAACGGGTACTCGCCGGCGATGATCGAGCAGGTCTGCTCGATGGCCCTCACCTACGCGCATCACGAGGGCAAGCCGCGGTTCGGCTGGGAAGAGATCGTGGAGGCGATGACGACGATCGAGTCCGGCATGGCGATCAACATCGAGTACATCCCCGAGGAGACACGCGCGATCGCCATCCACGAGGCAGGCCACGCGGTCGCCGGCCACGCGTACATGAAAGGCGCCGAGTCCACGCGCCTTTCGATCCGGCGGCGCGGCGAGGCGCTCGGCCACCATCAGGCGCTCGAGAAGGAGGAGCGGTTCAGCTCCTGGCGCAGCGAGGAGATGGCGCGCCTGGTCTGGACGCTCGGCGCGATGGCCGCGGAACGCGTCTTCTACGGCGAGAACTCGACGGGTGTCGGCGGCGACGTCCAGAGCGCCACCGCACGGTCCGCCTGGATGGTCGGCGCGTGCGCGATGGCGCCGGAGCGGATCCAGTTCGCCGACGGCTTCAAGCCGCCGAAGGGCAAGACCGAGGACGAGGTTCGCGAGGAGATCGCGAAGAAGTACCAGCGAATCGGCGACCAGATCATGAACCGGTCCGGCGGAGAGCACGGAGACCCGCTGGCCGGAGTGCTCGGAGATCCCTCCAAGCGCGCGATGGCCGCCCAGCTCCTCGGTCAGGCATACGTCGCGGCGCACCAGCTGATCGAGCACAACCGGGACGGGGTCGGCAAGGTGGCCGACACGCTCGTCGATCGCCGGGAGCTGCACGGCGACGAGATCCTGACGCTCCTCGATTCGATCAAGCTGGAGATTCCCCCGGCCGACCCGCTGAAGGAGGAATCGTGGCCGAAGCTGTGATGCCGGAGCGCTCCGGCGAGCCCGTGTCAGAGGCCGAGAAGCCGCTGCCCCGGTTCGAGCGGCCGAAGGCGGTGCAGGGAGGACGCTTCATGATCGGCTACGCCGTGGTCGTGGTCATGGTGGGAATCGCGCTCGTCGCGCTGGCCTACATGACCCGCGATTCGGGCTCGTCGACCCAGCAGGGTGCGGCCTGGGGCGGTCTCGCGGTCAACGAGCACGGCTTCGAGCGCGCGCGGGAGATCGCGGCCGAGGTGTCGAAGCGCTACCGCGGCTCGAACGGCGAGCAGATCGCGGCGGTCACGGCCCAGCCGGGCGAGGTCTCGGGCCTGCCGCTCCAGTACATCGCGCTCCGGCACGGACGCAACCGGCCGCTCACGCAGGGCGACGTGGAGACGGTGGACCCCGGCGAGACCGCGCTCTTCAGCTTCTGCGGCCTCGGCGGGCAGCAGAACTGCTCGCTGCCGGGCCAGCCGTCGGCGGAACGGGGCGTGCTTCTCCGCCGGGAGGCCCTCGAGCTGTCGCTCTTCACCTTCAAGCACCTCCCCGAGATCAACACGGTCGTTTCGCTCCTGCCGCCGGTCGTCGAGGCGGAGGGCCAGGCGCCGCAGGGTCTCGCCGTCTGGTTCGAGCGGAGGCACCTGCAGAACGCGCTCTCGAAGCCGCTCTCCGCCACGCTCCCCGAACAGCCGCCCTACGTGCAGGGCGACATGACCCCGGGGGAGATGGAGATGGTGAACAACCTGACGGAGCTCCGGTTCTTCAACTCCTCGTTCGAGCAGCTGCCGACGCAGGGCGTCGTGCTGAACCTGGAACCGCCGACGTCGCAGTAGCCCCGCCTCCACTTTTCGGGGGATAGCGCGCTTGTCCGATCGCCCACAGGATGTGACGCGTACCCCCTGCGGAAACGAAAGGCGGCACCAATGGCTGCGGATGACATTCGCCGCAGGCTCGCGACGTTCTCCGTCTCCGGCCTGCTTCAGCGGATCGCGACGGCTCGCTAGAGCCCTCGCGCAAGTCGGGGGAGGACGGCGGGGAGCACCGTCCACGGTGAGCCTCGCCGCGGTCCTGCTCGGCGTGCTGGCGGTGCTGCTGCCTGCAGCCGGGCAGGCACAGGGGCGGCCTGCCCGCGCCGACGCGATCCTCGCGATCGGCGACTTCGGGGTCGGCGGGCCGGCACAGGAATCGCTTGGCGAGGCCGTTCGGCGCTTCGAGTCGCGCAACGGC
>DASTWB010000051.1:0-8665 GCA_035758725.1 Gaiellaceae bacterium | reverse complement strand
TCCGTCTCGTCGCCGAGGAAGATCCCGGCGAGAAAGCCGGCGACGGCGGCGAGCGCGACGGCGACGAGGGTTCCGGCCCGCGAAGCCCCGAGCAGGCCCGCGAGCGCGACGCCGATCCCGATCCCCAGCCCGAGATAGACGCCGATCCAGTAGATGTCGGCCATGAGGCGGCCAGTGTACGCGCGGAGGTTTCGACCCCCTGGAAACACGGGACGTAAGGACTGCGGGGCGGCTCCTAGCCGCAGGGAGCCGTTCCGCAATCTGTTCGGCCGCAGAGTCCGTATCTCCCCCTAACCGACCAAGGAGGGGAGATGAGGAAGGTTGTGCTCTTCGGGATCGCCGTCATGCTCGGCGTGCTCGGGATCTCGGCAGCCGCCCTCGCCAACCGGGGCCACGGCAAGGACGACGCGACCAACTTCTCCGCGCGCTTGAACGGCTGGGAGGAGGACCCGTCGCAGGTGACGACCGGCACAGGCTCGTTCCGGGCCCATGTCGTCAGCCCGACGAGGATCGACTTCACGCTGAAGTTCCGGGCGATGGAGGGCAAGGTCTTCATGTCGCATATCCACATCGGCTCGCGGCACGAGTCCGGTGGCATCAGCGCCTGGCTCTGCGGCGGCACCACCCAGCCGGCCTGTCCGCCTGGTCCGGACGGAACGGTCGAGGGCAGCATCGAGGCGGCCGACATCACCGGCCCCGCGGGGCAGGGCGTGGAGGCAGGCAACTTCGCCGATCTCCTACGGGCGATGCGCCGCGGCGAGACCTACACGAACGTGCACACCGAAGTCCGGGCGCCGGGCGGCGAGATCCGCGGCCAGAACCGGCCTCGCGGCGATCACGACGATCACCACTAGCTAATTCGACAGGGCGGCAGGTGCCTGAAGGCGGCGGAGAACGGCGAGCCCGAACTCCGCCGCCCTGGCGCCGTCCACGACGCGGTGGTCGAACGTGAGCGCGAGGTAGCCGACCGGGCGCACGACGATCTCGCCGTCCCGGACGACCGGCCGGTCGGCGATCCGGCCGATGCTGAGGATCGCCACCTCCGGGTGGTTCACGATCGGCGTCTGGAAGAGGCCTGCGAGCTTTCCGGCGCTCGTGACCGTGAACGTCGAGCCGCGTAGCTCCTCGGCCTTGAGCGAGCCGGCGCGCGCCGCGTCGGCGAGCCGGCGCACCTCGGCATCGAGTTCGTCGACCGACCGGGAGTCGACCTCCCGGACGACGGGAACCACGAGGCCGTCGTCGGTCTGGACGGCGAAGCCGAGGTCGTAGCGCTCGAGGTAGACGATCTCGTCGCCCTCGAGCCGCGCATTCAGCTCCGGGAACTCCTTCAGCGCCTCCGTCGCCGCCTTGAGGACGGTCGCGACGAGCAGCTTGAGGTCGAGGGCGCCGAAGTCGCACTCCTCGACCCAGGTGACCGGCGCAACCTCGCGGTTCGCGCGCGCCATGTGCTCGGCGATCAGGCGGCGGACGCCCCGGAGCGGCTCGCGCCGGCCCTCGCCCGGGCCGCCGGCCGCGCGGCGCACGTCGTCCTCGGTGACGCGTCCCCCCGGGCCGCTGGCGGTGACCCGGGCCAGGTCGACACCGAGCTCCTGGGCGATCTTGCGCACGAGCGGCGTCGCGCGAACCTTCGTCGAGTCCGGCGCGGGCGCCTGCCGTTGCGGCGCGGCCCGAGCCGGCGGCTCGCCCTCCTGGGCTGCCGGCGCGACGCCGTCCCCGATCACGACCAGCACCGTGCCGACCGGGACGACCTTTCCCTCCTCGACGAGGATGCTGGCGACCTTGCCGGCGGCCGGCGAGGGGATCTCGACCGTCGTCTTGTCGGTCTGCACCTCGACGAGCGGATCGTCCTCGGCGATCTCCTGGCCCTCCTGGACGAGCCAGCGTGCGATCTCGCCCTCGGTGAGGCCTTCGCCGAGGTCCGGGAGCTTGAACTCGTACGCCATGGCGCGCGAAACCTACCGGGGCTCCGCCGACTCCTCCATCTCCACGAACTCGACGTCGCCCCAGCGCTCGAAGTGCCGGACGTGCCGTCCTGTCTCGCGGAACCCGGCGCGCTCGTACACGGTGATCGCGCGCTCGTTGAAGGCAGCGACGTTGAGGATCGTCCGCGCCGGGCGGAACCTGCGCCGCCCGAACTCGAGCCCGGCGGCGAGGAACTCGAGGCCGAGGCCGCGCCCGGTGAGCTCCGGCCGCAGCCCGAGGCCGATCTCGAGCGCGTCACCTTTCTCCTCGAAGTAGTAGAAGCCGACGAGCCCGTCCTCGCCCAGTGCCTCGTAGAACCGCTCCGGGTTCAGCACGGGATCGACGTCGCCGTCGTAGAAGTCGTACGGCGGCTCGTAGCGCCAGCCCTCAATCTCGGCGAACGTCTCGGGCGACGCGGGTCGAATCGTGAGCTTCACGAGCGCGGCGTCGCGATCCAGGCGTCGGCCGGCGCGATCAGCACGCGGAGCCCGCCCTCGACCCGCCAGAGCGACAGCGCCTGCTCGTCTCCGCGGAGCTCCGGCGCGACGTCGCGCGGCACGTACCCGACCTGAAGCGTGCGCTCCTCGTTCCAGATCCCGACCGCGTTCGGGTCGTGCTCGTTCTCCGGCTCCGGCACGAGCGCCAGGCGACGGCCCGGGTCGAACGACGCGTCGGGAAGCGCGTCCGGCCGGTAGGAGACGCCGGCCGCCGGCACGACCCGGATCCGCTCGTCCTCCCAGCGCACGGGCTCGCCGGTGGCCGCGTCACGCAGGTAGTAGCCGGACGCTCCGCGCTCGAGCCAGAGCCGAAGCCGCTCCGTCACGCCCGGAAGGCGTCGTCGCGGAGGACCGCGTGCACGCCCATCGTCCCGTTCACGACCTGCGTCACGTGCAGGTCGACGCCGACGCTCGCGAGCACGAGGGCGTCGCCGCCCGTGAGGCCGAGCTCCCTCCCCATGAGCGCGACCATCCCGTCGACCGCGATCCGCGCCGCGCGGCCCAGGTGCTCGTCCATCCCGAACGCGAGCCAAGCGCCCCGGATCCGCGCGACCGGCCACTCGAGCCGCAGCGCGTCGTCGACGTCAAGCGTCAGCCGCGCCTGCGCCGGCGTCTCGATCGCGGTGCCGGACACCTCGCCGTCGCCCTGCGCCGCGTGGCCGTCTCCCGCCGAGAAGAGCGCGCCGTCGACCGGGATCGGCAGGTAGAGCGTCGTGCCGGCGACGAGCTCCTTGCAGTCGATGTTCCCGCCCCAGCGCCGAGGCGGGATCGTCGAGTGGACGCCCGGCTCGGGCGGGGGCATGCCGAGCACGCCGAGGAACGGCGCCAGGTCGAGCTCGCGGCCGAGCGCTCGCCCGATCCCGGCGCGGAGGTCCCAGGAGACGGCATGGTCCTCCCCGCCGTGCGTGACGCCCCAGTGCGCCGGCCGCACCTCCTCGATCCGGACGACGAGCGTCTGCCCCTCCTTCGCGCCGCGCACCTCGATCGGCCCCGCGAGCGCGTGCCCGGTGTCGAGCTCGGGATTCCGTGGGGTGACCCGCTCGTCCGGCTCGACGTCCCACGCGTGGTTCGGCACGGAGATCCGCACCGAGTCGCCCGGCTCCACGCTCAGGACCGGCTCGAGGTCGCGCGAGAAGTGCCCGTGCAGCGCCCACGGCTCGCACGGCAGCTCGTGGAGCACGGCGGTTAGCCCACCCTCTCGGCGAGCCCCTCGTAGCGCGTGACGAACCCGTCCGCGTCGAACTCGATCTCGGCGACGAACGATCCCGAGCTGAAGCGGACGACGCCGTCTCCGAGCGGCTCATAGCGCTGCGCCGGGCGCGAGACCTCCAGCGATGGAACGGCCACGAACGCCATCACGAAGTCGGTCGCCGTCTCGAGACCGCCCAACACCGGCAACGAGTTGAAGAGTGGCGAATAGCCGAGGTCGAAGAAGTCGGTGCCGTCGAGGCCGATGTCCGCTCGCGGTCCACCGTGCACCTCGGCCCGCAGCCGGCCGGGAACGAGGTCGTAGTGGAGTTCGTACGCAACACCGATCTGCGTCCCGCGCGCCGACAATCCGTCCGCGGTGACCTCGGCCTCCGCGATCTCCATCAGCGGCAGGTCGGTGCCGCGCCAGACGAGCGTCCGACGCACTAGAACTGCAGGAGCTTGCGCGCCGCGTCGACCACCCGCTCGACGGACGGCATGTACGCGTCCTCGATCTGCCAGTACGGGTACGGGACGTCGTAGCCGGTGACGCGGATCACCGGCCCGCGGAGGTCGAGGATCGCCTTCTCCGCGAGGATCGCCGCGAGCTCCGCGCCGAAGCCGGCAGTCCGCGGCGCTTCCTGGACGATCACCACCCGTCCGGTCTTCGCGGCGGATGCGAGCAATGCGTCCTCGTCCAGCGGCTTCAGCGTCCGGAGGTCGAGCACCTCGACGCTCGCCTCGCCGGCCAGCGCGTCCGCCGCCTGCTCGCAGAGCGGCACCATCGACCCGTAGGCGACGAGCGAGACGTCCGACCCCTCACGGGCGAGGCGGGCCTCGCCGAGCGGGACCGTGAACTCGCCGTCCGGCACCTCGCCGCGCATCGTCCGGTAGTGGAGCTTCGGCTCCAGGATCACGACCGGATCGGGGTCGCGGATCGCCGAGGCGAGCAGCCCCTTCGCGTCGGCCGGCGTGGACGGGATCGCGACCTTCACACCCGGCGTGTGGGCGTAGTAGGCCTCCGGCGAGTCGTCGTGGAGCTCCGGCGCCCGCACGCCGCCCCCGTACGGCATCCGGATCGTCATGGGGAACTCCATCGCACCGCCCGTCCGCCAGCGATAGCGGCCGACGTGCGTGATCAGCTGGTCGAGGCAGGGGTAGCTGAAGGCGTCGTACTGCATCTCGCAGACCGGCCGCCACCCGGCCATGCAGAGCCCGACCGCGGTGCCGAGGATCCCGGCCTCGGCAAGCGGCGTGTCGACGCAGCGGTCCGGCCCGAAGCGGTCCCGCAGCCCTGCGGTCGCGCGAAAGACCCCGCCCGCCCTGCCGACGTCCTCGCCCAGGACCATGACGTCGTCGTCGCGGCCGAGCTCGACGTGGAAGCAGTCGTTGATCGCCTCGACGAGCAGCCTCTCAGCCATCGAGGATCCTCCGCAGCTCTGCGAGATCGTCGTCGAACGACGCGGGCGGATTCGCGAACGCATGCTCGAAGAGCAGTCCGGGATCGGCAGGCGGCTCCGCCTCGGCGGCGGCGATCCCCTCGCGCATCCGCTCGAGCGCCTCGCCGCGGATCTCCTCGGCGCGCTCGTCGGTGAGCACGCCCAGACGCTGGAGGTAGCGCTCGTAGCGGCCCACGCACTCGTTCTGCTTCTCCTCCTCCACCCGGGCGGGGTCGATGTAGGCGGTCGGGTCGTCGGCGGTCGCGTGGGGGGCGGCGCGATAGGTGACCGCCTCGATGAAGGTCGGGCCGTCGCCGGCGCGCGCCCGCTCGACCGCGGTGCGCGTGGCCTCGTATACCGCGAGCACGTCGCCGCCGTCCACCCGCACGCCTGGCATCCCGTACCCGGCGGCCTTGTCCGCCAGCGTCTCGGCGGCGGTCTGGGCGGAGACCGGCGTCGAGATCGCCCACTGGTTGTTGTTGCAGAGCAGGATGGCGGGCGCCTTGGTGACGCCGGCGAAGTTCGCGCCTTCGTGGAACGAGCCCTCGGAGGTGGCGCCGTCGCCGAAGTACGCGATCGCGACCGTCCGCTCGCCGCGCAGCTTCTTGCCCCAGGCGAGCCCCGCGGCGTGCGGCACGTGCGTCCCGATCGGGACGCAGATCGAAGCGACGTTGTAGTCCAGTGGGTTCCACCAGCCGGCGGGGTGGCCGCGCCACCAGGAGAGGACGGTCGAGACCGGCATCCCCCGGAGCAGGCCGATCGCCGACTCGCGGTAGCTCGGGAAGATCCAGTCCTCCCGTTCGAGTGCGTAGACGGAGCCCGCCTGCATGGCCTCGTGGTTCCAGAAGATGGCGTACGTGCCGATCCGGCCCTGGCGGTGGTAGACGAGCGAGCGCTCGTCGTAGGTCCGGAGCGTGACCATCGAGCGGAAGAGCTCGATGAGGTCGCTCTCGTCGAGACCTTCGACCTCGCCGTCAGGGATGCCCTCGCCGTCGCCGATCACCCGGCGAAGCTCGCGCTCGTCGGGAAGGACTTGCGCCATGGCAGCGGCGAATGTACCTCAGGGCTGCGGCGCGTCGAGCCTCAGCCCGCGTTCAGCCGCTCCTCGGCGAGCGCCTCGGCGGCTGCGGCCGTCGAGATGCCCTGCGCGTCGGCCTGCTCGTAGACCGCTCGGAGCGTGTCCCCGATCCCCGCGAGCGCCCCGTCCAGCTCGGACCTCGTCCAGCCGAGCTGCTCCAGCCCGACGATCGCGATCGCTCCGCCGGCGTTGATGACGAAGTCCGGCGCATAGAGGATCCCGCGGTCGCGCAGCATCTCCGCCGCGTCGGGATCGGCAAGCTGGTTGTTGGCGGAGCCGGCGACGATCCGGCAACGAAGCCGCGGCACCGTCTCGGCGCTCAGGCTGCCGCCGACCGCACAGGGCGCGTAGACGTCGCACTCGGCCTCGACGACGCCGTCGGCGGGCAACGCCGTCCCGCCGATCCGCTCGGCGACGGCCTGCGCACGCGCCGGATCGAGGTCCGCCACCGACACCGTCGCCCCGGCCGTGGCCAGCTGCTCGGCGAGCGGCGAACCGACGCCTCCCGCCCCCTGGACGACGACCGTCCTGCCTTCGAGCTCGTCCGATCCGAACACATGGGCGAGGCTCGCTCGGATGCCGTGGAAGACGCCCATCGCCGTGGGCAGCGCGGGGCTCCCGCCGCCGCCGCTTGCCACCGACCGGCCGAAGACGTGCTCCGTTCGCTCGCCGATCACGTCCATGTCCGCCTCTCCGGTGTTCATGTCCGAGCTCGTGCGGTAGGTGCCGCCCAACGACGCGACGAGATCGCCGTAGCGCAGGAAGAGCGCGCGGCGGTCGTCTCCACTCGGGATCTCCTCGACAGCGATCACTGCCTTGCCGCCGCCGAACGGCAGCTGCGCGACCGCAAGCTTCCGGGTCATCGCGGCCGAGAGGCGCATCGCGTCCTGAAGACCCTCGGGCGGCGCGCCGTACACCTTCATCCGCGTACCGCCGCCCGCAGGGCCGCGACGGGTCGAATGGACGCAGATGAAGATCCAGGCTCCGCTCTCCCGATCCGGGTGGACGACCACCGTCTCGCCGTCCCACGACTCGAGCAGCTCCTCGAACGTCGGCATCCACCCGATTCGATCACACGGGACACCGCTCACCGCGCCCCGGCGGATGCGCGACACTGACTCCAAACGACCGAGGAGGTAGAGATGTTCGTGCGCATCGCGCGGTTCGAGGGCGGCGACCCTGCGAACGTGGACGAGGCGATCTCCCGCGTCCGTTTGATGATGGAGGAGGGCGATACGCCGCCCGGGCTCGAGGATGCCAGGCGCTCGATGATGCTCGTCGATCGGAAGACCGGCAACGGCCTGGGCCTCACGTTCTTCGACGACGAGGACGCCATGCGCCGCGGTGACGAGGCGCTCAATCAGATGACCCCGCCCGCCGACATGACCGGGAGGCGCACGTCCGTCGAGCTGTACGAGGTCGCGGTCGACCGCGAGCTGACCTAGCGACCTTCAGGCGGCGCGGCGGCTGAGGGCGAGCACGGCCGCGGCGAGCGAGACCGCCGCGGCCACGCCCGCCGCCTCGAGGAGCAAGCCCTCGCCCGCCTCGATCCTCGCGACCGAGACGAGCACCGCGCCGAGCGCGATCGAGCCGGCGACGAGGCCGGAGATCAGCGCCAGCCGGCGTGCGGCGATCCCGGGGACCGCCGGACGCGCCAGGCGCGTCTCGAGCGACCAGTAGGAGAGCTCGCCGACGGCGAGCAGCCCGGCGGCGAAGAGCGGCGAGCGGGCCGGGTCTCCATCCTCGGCGAACGAGACCGCCGCAGCGGCACCGAGCGAGAGCAGCGCCCACGGGACGACGACGGCCCGCCCGCGCCAGAGGCCCGCGGCGAGGACCGCCGTCCCGGCCGCCGCGAGCCCGGCCGCGAGCGAGTCGAGCTCTCCCGCGGCCAGCACGGCGACGCCGCCCACCACCGCGGCGGCGAGCACGGCCCCGGCACCCGCTGCTAACGGCGTGCGAGATGAGCGGCCCGACGGAATGCGGCCACCTCCTCGATCGCTCCCTGCAGCGCCTCCTGCTCCCGCCACTCGACGACGGGGACGCCCAGGGTGTGGAACGCGGTCCGCCTGGCGGCCCGGCGGAGCAGCCACAGGCGCTCGACGAGCGGGTCCGCCGCGTCATCCGCGGAAGGGGCGAACGGGACCGGCGAGATCTCGATCACGGCCACGTCGAACCCCCGCCGGCGGAGATCGGAGAGCGCGGCGAGGGCGCGATCGTCCAGCAGCGGCGAGAGGGCCACCACGAGCGCCTGCGGGGGCAGGGTTCGCCGGGGGACGATGTCGATGTCCTTCCAGGCGTAGCTCAGCATGATCTCCGCGTCGAGCAGCGCGTCCACGATCCGGTAGCGCTGCACGATCCCCGTCGCCGGCGTCAGCCAGCTCAGGACGCCGCCGAAGGACACGAGGCCGACGCGGTCTCGCCGCTCGAGGTAGTGCGAGGCGAGCGTGGAGGTCGCGCGCACCGCCAGGTCGAGCGTCGAGCGCGTGCCGGAGCGCGCGTCC
>DASTWB010000047.1:0-2193 GCA_035758725.1 Gaiellaceae bacterium | reverse complement strand
CACCCCGACATGGCGCGGCTGCACCCGACCGGCGACCACCCCGAGTCGCAGGAGCGGCTGCTGATCCTTCAGGAGCGCTTCCCGTTTCGCGAGACGTCGCCGGCCACGCCCGCGGACATCCTGCGCTGCCACTCCGCCGAGTTGCTCGACATCGTGCAGGCGATCGACCGGCCGGTGACGAGCGGCTACGACACCGTCGCGACAGACACGACGTACGAGGCGGCGATGCTCGCGGCCGGTGCCGCGATCGAGGCGGTTCGGAGCGGTGACTTCGCCCTCGTCCGCCCGCCCGGCCACCACGCCACGCCGACCGCGATCATGGGCTTCTGCTTCTTCAACAACGCGGCGATCGCGGCTCGCTACGCGCAGGCGGAGCTCGGCACGGGCAGGGTCGCGATCGTCGACTGGGACGTCCACCACGGCAACGGAACCGAGGACATCTTCCGCGACGACCCGACCGTCCTCTACGTGTCGCTCCACGAGTGGCCGTTCTACCCAGGCACGGGTGGGCCTCACGACCAGGGCGAGACGCTGCTCAACGTCGCGCTGCCGGCAGGCTCGACCGACGAGGACTACCTCCGCTCCTGGGAGGAGGCGGTCGCACCGGTGATCGCCGGGTTCGAGCCGGACCTGCTGCTCGTGTCTGCCGGCTTCGACGCGCACGAGCAGGACCCGCTCGCCGAGATGTTCGTGACGAGGGCCGGCTTCCGCGAGCTCGCCCGCCGGGCGAAGGCGGCGGCGCCGAGGGTCGCAGCCGTCCTGGAAGGCGGCTACAACCTCGAGACCTTGCCCGGGCTCGTCGAGGCCGCTCTCGAGGGCTTCGCATAGCCCAACGGCCGACTCGCGCCGGCCGTTGTCAGGAGGAAGAGCCACCGCCCTCTGCGCGATTCTCGCCGTGTCTCGCGAGAGAGAGGAGTCCCTTTCACTATCGGCTGCCGGCGGTCGGCTGTCGTCGCCCCGCGCGGACGATTGCACTCACCCGTGGTGGGTGATCAGGCGGCGTGCGAGCGGGCGCTCGCGAGCAGCTCGAGCGCCTCGCGCCGCGAGGACACCTGGAGCTTCCGCAGGAGGCTCTTCACGTGCGAACGGACGGTGTGCTCCGAGATGAAGAGCCGCTTGGCGATCTGGTCGGTGCCGAGATGCTCGTCGAGCAGGAGGAGCACCTCGAGCTCGCGCGCGCTCAGGCGCCGGGCGACGGAATCGGGAACGCCCGCGTCCGTCGGGCCGCCGTTCCGCACCTGGTCGAGCAGCCGCCGGGCGACTGCGCCCGAGAGGGCGGCCTCGCCTCGAGCCGCGCCGTGCAGGAAGTCGACGAGCCGCTCGGGAGGCTCGGTCTTGAGGAGGTAGCCGGCCGCGCCGGCGCGGATCGCCGCCAGGAGGTTGGCCTCGTCGCCGGACGCGGTCAGCACCACGACCTCGCAATCCGGCGCCGCCGTCCGCAGGAGCGGAAGGGCGCTCAGCCCGTCGAGATCCGGCATGGAGAGGTCGAGGAGCACGACGTCGGGCTGCAGCTCGCGCGCCTGCTCGATCGCCTCCTGCCCGCCGCCCGCCTCGCCCACGATCTCGAAGCCGTGGCCCGCGAGCAGCGCCGCGAGCCCGTCACGAGTCAACGGGTGGTCGTCGACGATGAGCATGCGCGGCTCCATCTCGGCCCTTATCGGCAGCAGCCCTCCTGCCGACAAGAGGGAAATGCGGCGCGATGACCGTGACGCCTACCAGGCGTGGCTCGTCGGCGAGCTGCTGCTCGTCGGCCTGCTGGGCGCTGCCCTGGCGCTCTTCCTCGCCTATCCGGACCTCCGCTCGACCTACGAGCTTCCGAACCTTCGTCTGGCGCTCGACACGAGCATCGTGCTCGCCGCGACGATCGTGGCCGTCCTCGCCGGCATCCGCTTCTCCGTGGAGGGACGGCGCCTCGACCTGCTGCTCTTTGCCGGGTTCGCCGCGGCCGCCGGGACCGGGCTCTTCTTCGCGATCTGCCCCGTGCTCGGCGGCGATCCGGTCGGGACGCCGGAGACCTGGGCCGGCGTCGCGGGCCGCGTCTTCGCGCTCGCGCTGATCGCGGCGGCATCGCTCGTGCGCGGCCGAACGCTCGAAGGCCGCTGGGCCCTCCGCCTGGCGCTCGTCGTGGTCGCGATCGCGCTCGGCGCGATCTGGGTGCTCGCCCGGAGCGCCGGCGACGCGCTCCCGAGCCTC
>DASTWB010000272.1:0-3064 GCA_035758725.1 Gaiellaceae bacterium | reverse complement strand
CCGCCCTTCGAGGTCAGGATCTCGACGAAGTCGCCGCTGTGCAGCGTGTAGTGGAGCGGCACGATCCGGCCGTTGACACGGGCGCCGACCGTCTTGTGCCCCACGTCCGTGTGCACGGCGTACGCGAAGTCGATCGGCGTCGAGCCCGCCGGGAGCATCTTGACCTCGCCCTTGGGCGTATAGACGTAGACCTCGTCCACGAAGAGGTCGCCCAGCATCGACTTCTTGTACTCGCGCGGATCCGACTCGTCGTTCCAGTCGCGGAGCTGCCGCACCCAGGCGAGCCAGCGCTCGTCGGGCTGCCGTCCCTTGCCGCCGCGCTTGTACAGCCAGTGCGCGGCGACGCCGAGCTCGGCCGTCTCGTGCATCTCCTTCGTGCGGACCTGGATCTCGAGCGGGCGGCCCTGCGGCCCGATCACCGTCGTGTGGAGCGCGCGGTAGCCGTTCAGCTTCGGCATCGCGATGTGGTCCTTGAACCGGCCCGGCATCGGCTTCCAGAGGGAGTGGATCAGGCCGAGCGCGCCGTAGCAGTCGCGCGTCCCCTCCTCACCAGAGCGCTCGACGATGACGCGCATCGCGGTGAGGTCGTAGATCTCGTTGAACTCCTTGCCCTTCTTCGCCATCTTGTCGTAGATGGAGTAGAAGTGCTTCGCACGGCCGGAGATGTCGGCCGGGATGTCGACCTTGTCGAGCTCGCGCTGGAGGACGTAGGCGGCCTCGCGGACATGCTCTTCCCGGTCGGCTCGGCGCTCGTTCACCATCGTCTTGATCTCGGTGTACTTGCGCGGGTGGAGCGCCTCGAAGGCGAGGTCCTCGAGCTCCCACTTCATCTGGTGGATCCCGAGACGGTGAGCGAGCGGCGCGTAGACCTCGAGCGCCTCTCGCGCCTTCTGCACCTGCTTCTGCTTTCCGAGGTACTCGATCGTCCGGAGGTTGTGGAGGCGGTCGGCGAGCTTGATGAAGATGACCCGGAGGTCCTCCGCCATCGCCAGCACCATCTTCCGGTAGTTCTCCGCCTGCGTCTGCTCGCGGCTCTGGAAGTGGACGCGCGTCAGCTTCGTGACGCCGTCGACGAGCTGCGCGATCTCGTCGCCGAACTCCGACTTGACGGCGTCGAGCGTGACCTCGGTGTCCTCCACGACATCGTGGAGCAGTGCCGCGGCGATCGTCTCGTCGTCGAGCTGGAGCTCCGCGCAGATGCGCGCGACCGCGTACGGATGGTGGATGAACGCCTCGCCGGAGCGCCGCTGCTGGCCCTCGTGAGCCGCCGCGGCGAAGCGGAACGCGCGCGCGATCAGCTCGCGGTCGAGGTCCGGGTTGTACTCGGCAACCTCGGCGATCAGCTCGTTGATGAGGTCTTGATGCCGTTCCGGAGCCTCGAGAAGCGTCATATGCGAATGGTACTCCGCGAGTAGGAGATGGCCGTTCGGGGCAGAAGACGGCCGGTCCATGCGTTTTCGCCTCCGTCAGAACCGCAAGAAGCTCGTCCTCGCACGCCTGCTCGTCGGCCTCGAGTCCGAGGCGCGCCGGGAACGCCCGTGGCAGCCTCGGAAGGCGTACCGGCTGTCCACCGGTCGGACCTAGGCGCCGACTCGGCGGCGGCGCCGAGCGAGGCTGCGCCGGGTAGCCGGTTGCTTATGCTGCCGCCGCCACCGGCGCCGGCTCGTCGGCGAGCATCGCCCTGAAGGCCCCGGACTCGAGCAGCGCGCGGCGAGAGCCGCCCTCGTCGAGGCCGAGCTCGTCGAAGACCGCCTGTGCCGCACGGTCCCGCGCGGGCGCTTCCTTGCGGAACTCCTCGGCGAGCCACTGCCGCAGGCTCTCGTAGCGCTCCGGCGTCTCCAGGAGCTGCCGGACGACCAGCTGCTGCGCCACGGTCCCGTTCCACCGATTCTCCTCGAGGCGGAAGAGCACGTCGTGGCGGACGTCGCGCCGGGCGCTGTCGGCCCTGCCGCCGAGCCCGAACGCGATCGCGCTCCCGGCCGGCTTGTTCAGGTGGCGCACGCCGAAGCGCAGGTGGCGTCCGTCCGCGGTCTGAGCGACGTCCGTGAGGACGCACGACGGCAGGAGCAGGTTGACGCCGGGGTTGCCGAGGCCGAACGGCGCGAGGTGCTGCAGCTCCTGGCAGAGCTTCATCGTGAGCTCCTCCCCGTTGACGACGGCGTCGACCACGATGCTCGGCCGGAGCTCCTCCTCCGAGAGCTCCGCGTCGACCGCCTCGCCGAACGCCTCCGCGAAGGCTCCGAGGCGGGCTGGGTCGATCGAGAGCCCCGCGGCGGCACGGTGGCCGCCGAACCGGGAGAGGTGCTCGGAGCAGGCGGCGAGCGCGGCGTGCAGGTCGAACGACTGGATCGAGCGGCCGGACCCCTTCCAGTCGCCCTCAGTGCCGGCGACGAGCACGACCGGGCGGTGGAAGCGCTCCACGAGCCGTGACGCGACGATCCCGATCACCCCCTCGTGCCAGTCCTCGTGGGCGACGACGTAGCCGCGGCGCCGCTTGCGGCTCTCGGGCCAGGCGTCGACCTGCGCGATCGCCTCCCGCAGGATCCGGTCCTCGACCGCCTGCCGCTCGCGGTTCAGCTCCTCCAGCTTGCCCGCCAGCTCGGCGGCCTCCGTGTCGTCCTCTGTGAGGAGCAGCCGGAGTGCCGTCTCCGGATGGGACAGCCGGCCGGCCGCGTTGATCCTCGGCGCGAGCCGGAACCCCACCGCGCCGGCGTCGACCGCCGCCGGGTCGACGCCCGCGGACCGCATCAGGGCCCTCAGCCCCGGTGTCTGCGTGCGCGCGAGCGCTTTCAGGCCGGCCCGTGCCAGGTAGCGGTTCTCGTCGAGCAGCGGGACGACGTCGGAGATCGTCGCGATCGCGACCAGGTCGAGGTGGCGCCGAAGTGCCTCCGCCCCCGAACCGAGGAGCGCCTGACCGAGCTTGTAGACGACGCCGGTGCCGCAGAGCTCCGGGAACGGATAGTCCGACGGGCGCGTCGCCACGATTGGACAGTCGGGAAGCGTTTCCCCCGGTCTGTGGTGGTCGGTCACCACCACCTCGAGCCCGAGCTCCTTCGCGTGAGCC
>DASTWB010000185.1:0-3289 GCA_035758725.1 Gaiellaceae bacterium | reverse complement strand
CTGCCGCGACCCGTGTACGCCTTCGCGCCGATCACGAGGATCACCGTGAGCACGAGGGCCACGAGCGTGATCTCGGTGGGCGTGTCGCGTAGGCGGTCGAGGGCCCGCGAGCTGGGATCCTTGATCCGGTCGACGAAGACGAGGTAGCCGACCGCGACCGCGTTGACGGTCGCGATCAGGACCGCGCCGGCCGCGATGTCCTTCGCGAGCTTCGCCAGCGGGTCGAAGGATGTCGTCGCGACGTCGATCCCGGCCTCGAGCGCCGAGTTGATCATCTCGGCGATCAGCACGAACGAGATCGCCATCAGGAGGACGACGAGCTCGAGCCGGCCGACGCCGACCACGAGCGCTCCGACGAGCACTCCCGCGGCGATGAGGAAGTGGATCCGCATGTTCCGCTGCGTGCGGAGCACGTGGATGATCCCTTCGAAAGCGAAGTTGAAGCTCTGGAGGACGGAGGGGCTGCGACCGACGTTCATGCCCCGAGCACCTCCTCCCGCGCCTCCATCTCGTCGCCGTGGTCGTAGCCGAGGAGATGCAGGAGACCGTGCACGAGCGGGGCCCGCCAGTCGTCCGGCACGACCTCGGGGCACAGGATCACGTCGCCGAGCTGGCGCGGCACGCCGGCCGGCAGCTCCTCGCGCTCGTCGATGGGGAAGGACAGCACGTCGGGCGTCTCGTCGCTGCCCAGGTGCTCACGCTTCAGCGCACGGGCCTCCTCGGCGCCGACGAAGGCAACGCCGAGCTCGCCGTCGTGGATCCCCTCCGCCGCGAGCACGCGACGGGCGAGGTCGACCGCGCCGCGCTCGTCCACGGCGGCACCGCTTCGGTTCGCCACCTCGACCTCGACCACCGCAGCTACCTCCGACGTGTGGTGCCGGTTTCCTCTGCGTGGGACTTGTACGCCTCGACGATCCGCTGCACGAGCTTGTGTCGGACGACGTCCTCGTGCCCGAACTGGATGAACGCGATCCCCTCGATCGTGCCGAGGATGTCGTGCACCTGGATGAGGCCCGACGCTTGCTCCTTCGGGAGATCCACCTGCGTGACGTCGCCCGTGACGACGATCTTCGAGCCGAACCCGAGCCGCGTGAGGAACATCTGCATCTGCTCGGGGCTCGTGTTCTGCGCCTCGTCGAGGATGATGAACGAGTCGTTGAGCGTCCTGCCGCGCATGAATGCGAGCGGCGCGACCTCGACGATGCCGCGCTCCATGTACGAGTTCAGCCGGTCGGCCTCGAGCATGTCGTAGAGCGCGTCGTAGAGCGGCCGCAGGTACGGGTCGACCTTCGCGAGCAGGTCGCCGGGCAGGAAGCCGAGGCGCTCGCCGGCCTCCACCGCCGGCCGCGTGAGGATGATCCGGTTCACCTGCCGCTCCTGTAGGGCCGCGACGGCCAGGGCCATCGCGAGATACGTCTTGCCGGTCCCCGCCGGCCCGACGCCGAAGGTCACGGTGTGGCTGCGGATCGCGTCCACGTACCGCTTCTGCATCACCGTCTTGGGAGCGATCCGCTTCCCCCGGTGGCGCCACACGACGTCCTCGAACACCTCGCGGACGTCCTCGCCCTGGTCGATCGCGCCGAGCACTGCGTCGACGGTCGACGGCCCGATCTCATGGCCGCCCTCGACGAGCTCGACGATCTCGTCGATCACGGTCCGCACCTCCTCGACGCGCTCGTCGTCCCCCTCGATCGTCAGCTGGTTGCCGCGGAGATGGATCGCAACCCGCAACCGGTCGCGGAGATGCTCGAGAACGCCGTCGCCGATCGAGGCCAGCTCGGCCGCGACCGTGTTGGGAACGGACAGGGTCTCCTGCACCGTTCTCAGTGTAGGTTCGATAGGTGTCCGATCCGCTGGAGCGCCGTGCCGAAGAGGCCGAGACGCTCGCCTTCGTCCTCGAGGAAGCCCGCCGCTACCTCGCGGAGCTGGACGATTCGCTCGTCCTCCCGTCGCGTCAGCAGCGCTTCGCCGGCAGCCTCCCGGAGGAGGGCGCCGGCGCGCCGGCGGCGCTTGCGGAGCTCATGGCGGGCAGCGACGTGGCGACGCGCTCGTCGGGGCCCCGGTTCTTCCATTTCGTGACCGGCGGGACGACGCCGGCGGCGCTCGGCGCCGACTGGCTGACGTCGTTGCTCGACCAGAACTCGTTCTCGTGGATCAGCTCGCCGCTCGGCTCGCAGCTGGAGGCCGTGTCGATCCGGTGGCTCCTGGAGCTCTTCGAGCTTCCGGCGGACTGGGGCGGCGTGCTCACCACGGGCGCGACGATGGCGAACTTCGTCGGGCTTGCCTGCGGGCGGCGCTGGTGGGCGCAGCAGCACGGCGTCGACCTGGACGAACGCGGCTTCGCCGGCCTCCCTGCCGTCCCGGTCTTCTCGTCGCCGTATCTCCACGCCAGCGCCCGAAAGGCGCTCGCGATGCTGGGTCTCGGGCGGGAGTCGGCCCGGCTGGTCGACGCCGACGGCCTCGAGCGCGAGCTCGCCGCGCTCGGCGGCGCCCCGGCGATCGTCGTCGCGAACGCCGGCGACGTGAACACCGGCGACTTCGATCCGATCGGCCGGATCGCCGACCTCGCGGAGAGGCACGGCGCCTGGCTCCACGTCGACGGTGCATTCGGGCTCTTCGCGAGGCTGACCCCGGAGGCCGCCGGCCTCGCGGAAGGCATCGAGCGGGCCGACTCCGTGATCGCCGACGGGCACAAGTGGCTGAACGTTCCGTACGACTGTGGCTTCGCGTTCGTTCGCGACGGCGAGCTCCTGCGCGAGCCGTTCCGGCTCACCGCCGCCTATCTCCCGACCGACGAGAGCCCGAGCCCGGAGGCCTCGCGGCGCGCGCGATCGCTCGCCGTCTGGGCGACGCTTCGCGCCTACGGCCGGTCGGGGCACCGCGCCATGGTGGAGCGGCACCTCCGCCTCGCCCAGCGGCTGGGAACGCGGGTCGAGGCCGAGCCGGACCTGGAGCTGCTCGCGCCCGTGAAGCTCAACATCGTCTGCTTCCGGCACCGCCCGCCCGGGATCGAGGACGACGCGCTCGACGCCCACAACCTCGCGCTGGGCGAGGACGTGCTCAGGGACGGCCGGGTCTTCTTCGGGACGACACGGCTCGAGGGCAGGGCCGCGTTCCGCCCGGCGATCGTGAACTGGCGGACGACGGAGCGCGACGTCGACCTGCTCGTCGACGTGGTGCTCGAGCTCGGCTCGAGGCGCGCCGCAGGCTGAGCCGAACAGCACGCTCTCGGCACACTCGCGTGAACCATCCGCGCGCTCGTTCTCAGTACGATCGCCGCGGGGAGGAG
>DASTWB010000165.1:0-10636 GCA_035758725.1 Gaiellaceae bacterium | reverse complement strand
GCTCGCTCCCGTGCGTGCGTGGGTGACGGAGAACGTCGGTATCGGCCCGGGGGAGCCGCCCGCGGGCCAGCTCCCGCTCACGCCGCGGTTGAAGAAGATCTTCGAGCTGTCGCTCGAGGACGCCGAGCGCCTCGGGCATCGCGCCATCGGCACCCAGCACCTCCTGATCGCCCTCCTCCACGAGGGGCAGGGCGCCGCCGTCAGGGCCCTGCGCGCCCCTGGGTGCACCACCCGAGGACGTCTGGATCTCTGCGTTCCGCCAGCTCGGAGCCGACGCGCCGCCGTACGTCCGCGCAGGCCTGCCGGGCGCCGAGCAGCAGCGCGAGTCCAGGCAGCTCGCAGAGCGGATCCCGACGGTCGCCGTGGCCGCCGGCGCCGCCTCGTTCGTCGTCGGCCTCTTCGCCGGCTGGCTGATCTGGGGCTGAGCCGACCTCCCCACTAGACTCGCCCGCCATGAGCGCGCTGCCCAAGCGGTTTCCCGACCGCGTCGAGATCGCGACCGTGCGGACGGAGGCGGAGCCGCTCGAGGCCGGGCAGGAGTCGGAGGAGACCCGCCGCATCGCCGGCCGGGTCATGGCTCGGCGGGATCTGGGCAAGCTCGTCTTCCTCGACCTCGTCGACCGCTCCGGCCGGATCCAACTGCTCTGCGCCGAGGAGCGCACGGGGGCGGTCGACCTCGACCTCGGCGACATCGTCGGCGCCGAGGGCCGCCTCGCCAAGACGCGTCGCGGCGAGCCGTCGCTCGCGGTCGACGAGCTGACCCTGCTCGCGAAGATCAAGCGGCCGCTGCCCGACACCTTCCACGGCGTCCAGGACACGGAGACGCGGTACCGCCAGCGCTACCTCGACCTCCTGGTGAACGAGGAGTCGCGCCGCGACACCGAGATCCGCGCGCGGATGGTCTCCGCGATCCGCCGGCGCCTGGACGCGGCCGGCTTCGTCGAGGTGGAGACGCCGGTGCTGCAGCCGCGTTACGGCGGCGGCTTCGCGGAGCCGTTCGTCACCCATTACAACCACCTCGACCAGGACTACTTCCTGCGGATCGCCGACGAGCTCTACCTCAAGCGCCTGATCGTCGGGGGGCTCGACAAGGTCTACGAGATCGGCAAGGACTTCCGGAACGAGAGCGTCTCGTACAAGCACAACCCGGAGTTCACGATGCTCGAGTGGTACGAGGCGTATGCCGACTACCGCGACACGATGCAGCGGATCGAGCAGCTCGTCCCGGCGGTGGCCGAGGACGTGCTCGGCACCACCCGCGTCACGTTTCGCGGCCAGGACGTCGACCTCACAGGCCCGTGGACGCGCGTCAAGCTCGTGGATGCCCTGGACGCGGAGGGAGTCTGGACGCGCGACGCCGACGAGCTCCGCGCCCGCCTGGACGAGCGAGGCATGGACACCGCCGCGGACCGGAGCTGGGCGCAGCTCGCCGACCATGCGCTGAGCGCGCTCGTGGAGCCGGGGCTGGTCGAGCCGACGATCCTGTACGACTACCCGGTCGAGCTCTCGCCGTTTGCGCGCGCCACCGACGAGGATCCGTCGATCGTCGAGCGGTTCGAGTACTTCGTCGGCGGCATGGAGCTCGGGAACGCGTTCAGCGAGATCAACGACCCGGACGAGCAGGCGGAGCGGTTCGCGCAGCAGGGCCGGGAGGCCGGGGGCGAGCAGGGCGATCCCGACTACGTCGAGGCGCTCGCCTACGGGATGCCTCCGACCGGGGGCCTCGGACTCGGCATCGACCGTCTCGC
The DNA here is from genome assembly GCA_035758725.1 of Gaiellaceae bacterium. Taxonomy (GTDB): domain Bacteria; phylum Actinomycetota; class Thermoleophilia; order Gaiellales; family Gaiellaceae; genus JACDAN01. The sequence continues at coordinate 8,888 of DASTWB010000165.1, read as the reverse complement.
GATGGTCCTCACCGGGCGCGAGGCGATCAGGGACGTGATCCTCTTCCCGGCGCTCAGGGAGCGCTCCTAGGTGGGCCCCTCCGCGCTCGTCGACCGGATCGTCACCGCCGGCCTGCTGCTCGCTGCTCTCGCGTTCGCCTGGATCACCGTCAGCCAGTTCTCGTACGTCTTCGTCTTCGACGCCGACGTGGGCGCGCTCAACGCCGACGCGGAGAACAACGCCTTCTCCTGGGCGAGCTCCGTCGTGACGTTCACCGGTGCGTTCGTCGCGTTCCTGCTCGCGACCGTGCTGGTCGAGCAGCGGGGCCGCTTCCTCGTCCTCGCCGGGACACTGGCGCTGTTCTCGTTCGACGACGCGCTTCAGCTCCACGAGGACGCCGGGACCCGCGTCGCCGATGCGCTGGGCATCGACGACTCGTACGTCCACGGCCTCTGGCCGCTGATCTTCTTCCCGCTGCTCGCGTTCGCCTTCCTGCTCCTGTGGCGCGTGGCCTCCGGGCTCCCCGAGCGTGCGTCGAACGCTCTCCGGATCGGGCTCGGATTGCTCGTCGTCGGGGTCGTCGCCGAGGGGCTCGCTTCCTTCTGGTACGCATCCGGGGACACCGCGGAGACCTTCGGCGGAGCCTTCGAGATCGCGCTCGAGGAAGGCGCCGAGCTCGCCGGCTGGGTGCTCGTGGCCGCCGGCCTGACCGCGGCCGCGTGTCGCGCGATCGCCGACGCCGCCCGGATGGAGGCGGCGTGAAGGCCGTCATCCTCGCCGGCGGCTACGGCACCCGGATCAGCGAGGAGAGCGCGGTGCGACCGAAGCCGATGGTCGAGATCGGCGGCCGTCCGATCCTCTGGCACATCCTCAAGATCTACTCGGCTCACGGCATCGACGACTTCGTGATCGCGGCCGGCTACCGGGGGTACCTCATCAAGGAGTACTTCGCGAACTACTTCCTCCACAACTCGGACGTGACGATCGACCTGGGGCGGAACGAGGTCACGACCCACGTCTCAGGCGCGGAGCCGTGGCGGATCACGATCGTGGACACCGGCGAGGAGACGATGACCGGCGGCCGGCTGCTCAGGCTCCGGGAGTACCTCGAGGACGAGACGTTCTGCATGAGCTACGGCGACTGCGTGGCCGACATCGACGTGCGCGCGGAAGTCGCCTTCCACGAGTCCGCCGGCGGACTGGCCACGCTGGCCGTCGTCCAGCCGCCGGGTCGCTTCGGCGCCGTGAACCTCTCGGGCGGCGGCGACCAGGTCGTCGAGTACACGGAGAAGCCGGCCGGAGACGGGGGCTGGGTGAACGGCGGCTTCTTCGTCGTCGAGCCGGCCGCGCTGGACTACGTCGACGGCGACGAGATCGTCTGGGAGCACGAGCCGCTCGGGCGCCTGGCGGCGGAGGGCAAGCTCTTCGCGTACCGGCACCGGGGCTTCTGGCACCCGATGGACACGTTGCGCGACCGCATTGTGCTCGAGGACCTGTGGGCCTCGAAGCAGCCGCCGTGGCGCGTCTGGGACTAGCCGAACGCTGCGGCCTGCTCCGCCCGTAGCTCGTCGATCAGGCGTCCTTCGGGGAGCCGGACGTCGTCGAACCTGAGGACCGCGTCCTTGGCGACGTCGCGGACCATCCGGGACCCCTCGGCGAGCCCGATCGGCAGCAGGCCCTCGGCGGCGGCGGCCTCCGCGTTCTCCGCCAGGCCGTAGGTGAGGTAGCCGCCGAGCGAGTCGAGCTCCTGACCGGCCTCGAGGTCGACCTTCGCCCCGGCGACGACCTCCACGAGCGGCGGGCCGAGCGGCGCGATCGCGGCGTCGTGGAAGAGCACCGCTCGCGCCACGGTGATGGGCACCTCGAAGTGGCACAGGTGCCACGGCGTGTAGAAGCAGTACAGCGGCCCCTCGCCCAGCTTGTAGAGGTTGAGGTAGTGCTGCTGCGTGGGGTTGTCGTGCGTCCCGAGGACGAAGACGCCCGGGCTCGGAACGGCGCCGACGACGTAGTCGACGATGCCGGGCCCGGCGGTCAGCTCGTCGAGGTCGAAGAGCTCGCGCGACCGGTCGATGTGCGTCCCGGTCTCGACGGTCGGGCCGTGCATGCCGCGCTTCGCGACCCGCATCCCGGTCGCGTTGGCGACGATCGCCTGCTCGAACGAGATCTTCGTCCCGTCCGCGAAGGACGTGACCATGCGCGGGTTCTGGCCCCACTGCCTTGCGAAGCCCTCCTGCGTGGTCGGGTTGCGGTACGGGTCGTGCAGCCCCTTGATGTTCCCGCACAGCACCGGCCTCACCCCGATCGTCTTCACGAACCGGTAGAGGTTGAGCTGCACGCCGGGCTGGTCGCCGTCGGCGTTCGTGTACACGACGCCGGCCTCGTCCGCCCGCCGGCGCAGCACCGGCCCGACGGTGCCGTCGAGCTCGGCGTTCATCAGGATCGCGTGCTTGCCGTGCTCGATCGCGGTCGCCACCGTGCGGGCCCCGTTCTCCACGGCACCCGTCACCTCGATCACCGCCTCGACCTGCGGGCTCCGGGCGAGGAGGAGGGGGTCCTCGGTGACCGCGTAGCGGCCCGCCGAGATCGCGCCGTCGAGCTCGTCGGCCGTCGCGACCTCCACGACGTCGTCGGCGCCCGCCTCGGCGTAGGCGCGTCGGGCCTTCTCGAGCGTGCGGTTGGCGATCCCGACGAGCCGCATGCCCGGGACCGAGCTGAGGATCTGCAAGGCGATGCCGCGGCCCATGAAGCCCGCCCCGACCATCGCGACGCGGATCGGGTTGCCCTCGCGACGGCGCTCCTCGAGCGCGCTGTCGACGATGATCACGTCAGCCCTCGAAGTCCGGCCAGGACGCGTCCTTCGCAGACAGGAAAGCGTTCGCCGGATCGGGCCACTCGATCCCGAAGGCCGGGTCGTCCCAGCGCACGCCGCCCTCCGCGGACGGCGTGTAGAGCTCGGTCACGAGGTAGTGCACCTCGCAGTCCGGCACGAGCGTCTGGAACCCGTGCGCGAATCCCTCCGGGACGTAGAGCGCCCGGCGGTTCTCCTCGGTGAGGTCGACGCCGATCCACCGCTTGAAGGTCGGAGAGTCGGGCCGGAGGTCGACGATGACGTCGTGGATCGCGCCGCGGGTGGCACGCACGACCTTCACCTCGGCGTGCGGAGCGCGCTGGAAGTGCATGCCGCGAAGCGTCCCCTGGCGCGGGTTCCAGGAGGCGTTCGCCTGCACGAGGCCGGTCTTCAGGCCGTGCTCGGCGAACTCGTTCACGCAGAAGGTGCGGGCGAAGAAGCCCCGCTCGTCCTCGCGCCGCTCGATGTCGATCACGAAGGCGCCCGGGAGCTCCGTCTCCTCGAAGATCACGCAGCCTCCCGCCGGCGAAGCTGCGCGTCGAGCTCGCCGCGGTCGAGCAGCAGGCGAAGCCGCTTCAGCCGCGTGAACCGGTCGCCCTGGAACTCCTCGAGCGTCAGCTGGGCCGCCCGGTAGGCGTCCGCGAGCTCCTGCGCGCCGCGCCTCGCCGTCCACGTGAGCTCGAGGGCCGGAAAGGCCCGCCCGAGCTTGTCGAAGCTGACGCGGTAGCTCCGCGGGTCGGGATCTCCGGAGCCGGCGTATTCGACGTCGGACCCCTCGATCGTCTCCCGGACGATGTCCCCGAGCTCGCGCACCTGGTAGTTCTCGTCGTTCCGGCCGACGTTGAAGGCCTCGCCGCGGATGACGTCCTCCGGAGCCTCCAGCGCCGCGAGCGCGGCGCGCGAGATGTCCTCGACGTGGATCAGCGGCCTCCAGGGAGTGCCGTCGCTCATGATCTTGACCTTGCCGGTCGTGAAGGCCCAGCCGACGAGGTTGTTGAGCACGAGGTCGACGCGGAGCCTGGGGGAGACGCCGTACGCGGTCGCGTTGCGCATCGAGACGGGCGCGAAGTCCGGCCCGGCGAGGCCGGCGAGCGCCTCCTCCGAGCGCACCTTCGACTCGGCGTACGCGGTGAGCGGCTTCAGCGGCGCGGACTCGTCCACCGCCTCGTCCGAGGAGGTGCCGTACATGCTGCAGGACGAGGCGAAGACGAAACGGCGGACGCCCGCCTCGCGCGCGGCCCGGGCCAGCGCGACGGTGGCCTCGAAGTTGATCGCCCGCGTCAGCTCCGGGCTGAAGTCGCCGATCGGGTCGTTCGAGAGCGCTGCGAGGTGGACGACCGCGTCGAAGCCCTCCAGCTGGTCGGGCCCGACGTCCCGGACGTCCCCGGCGAGCGTGTCGATCGGCCTCGACGGCGCGGACGCGAGGTCGCAGCCCCGGTAGAGGAGGCTGTCGAGCCCGACGACCTCGTGCCCGGCGTCTGCGAGCAGTGGCCCGCAGACGGAGCCGATGTAGCCGTGGTGGCCGGTGACGAGGACCTTCACTCGCCGAACAGGCGCCGCGCCCGCTCCAGTGCCTCGTCGGTGCCGATGTCGATCATCTGTCCGGGGAAGGGTACGGCCCGGACGCGGCCGTCTCCTGCCAGCTCGGCGAAGAGACGGCCCGGCTCGTCGTGCCTCGCGAGCCCCTCGAGCGCGGAGCCGCGGGCTGCGGCGCAGCCCCAGATCAGATCGGAGCGAGGGCGCGCCGGCTTGATCTCGACCGAGACGACGCGGTCGCCGTCGAGCTCGACGACGTCGGAGCGCTCCGGTTCCTGCGAGCGGAAGAGGCCGAGCACGACGTCCGCCTCACCGAGCCCGTCGAGGAGCCGGCCGAAGCCGTCCTCCGGCTCCCAGATCGTGTCCGGGAAGCCGAGCAGGACCGCCTCGGCGCCGTCCAGTCCCAGGCGAAGCGACTCCGACACGTTCGCGGGACGGCCTTCCACGAGCCGGAGGCCCAGCGCGCGTGCGTGGGCGAGCACGTCGGCCTTCTCCGGACGTGGGACGACGACGACATCGCCGGCGGCTGCACGCATCCGCTCCAGGAGGTAGTCGATCACCGGCCGGCCGCCGACCCGGAGCATCTCCTTCGAGCCGGCGACGCCGCTGAGCCGTGTCGCGTGGCCGGCCGCCGGGACGACACCGAGGATCACCGGCGGACGTACAGGACGGCGGGACCGTCGAACGGCGGCGTGAACGTCCGCACGGCACCTCCGGCCACGCGGCCCGCGGCCCACGTGCGACCGGTCGCCGGCTCGAGCCACTCCACGGCGAGGCTCTGCCGCGCGGCGTCGAGGTCGAGCCTGAACGGCCCCGAGCCGGGCTGGTACGCCAGGTACTCGCGGCCCGGCGTCGCGAGACAGAACCGCGTGGAGGACAGCGCGGGCAGCGGGCGCGCCGTCCTCAGGTTCAGTCGGAGCGCGTAGCGCCTCGTCTGACCCAGCGCGGCGCGGGCGCCCCGATTCTCGGGCGCGGACAGGAACTCGTCCATGAAGAGGACGTTGTTCCCGCGCAGAAACGCCCGCCACGGGAAGGTGGGGTCGGCGCAGAGGCCGCAGATGTGGTCGCTGTCCGCGATCACGACCCTGCGACCCGTCGCGACCGGCGGGTCGGTCAGGAACGTGTCGCTCTCCGGCGACACCCAGTCGGCCGGGCTCCGGAACAGGGCCTCGTTGCTGCCGCCGGCGTGCTGGAAGGTCATCCCCACGGGATGGCGCTTCGGCTTCGTCCGCTCGTAGGCCTTCACGAGCCGGATGACCCGGTACTGCCAGGCGGTCGAGTAGCCGCCGCTCTCGTTCGCGACCTCGTAGAGGACGTTGTCGAAGCGGTTGACCGTGTCGACGACCCTGCGGAGGTACGCGTCCTGGATGCGGAGCACCTCTCGCGAGTCGAGCGTGTGGAGCTCTGTGCCCGTGCCGTCGCCGTTCAGGTCGCCGTCGACGCCGTTCACGTTGTTGCGGCGGTTGAACGGGTCGCCGCGCCAGCGCCAGGCACCGTGGTGCTGGAGGCCCCAGCCTTCGAAGAGCATCACCGAGACGTAGAAGCCGCGGCGCTGCGCCTCAGCGACGCGCGTCCGCAGGCGGCGGAAGTAGGCCGGGTCGAAGCGGCGCAGGTCGAACTTGGGCCGGCCGTCGGTCGCCCTGCCCGGGCCGCCGCGGAGCCACGGCAGCGGGCCGACGCGCACGAGCGTGCCGCACTCGAAGAACGCGGGCTGCTGCAGCGTCCAGAGCCGGAAGAAGTTGTGGTTCAGGGCCTGCAGCCGCCGCAGGTAGGCGTCGTACGAGAAGCGCCGGACGGCACCGCGCCGGCAGTCGGACTTCCACGTCTGCCCGCCGACGAGGTTCCACCAGACGTGCGAGCCGGTGAGGTAGACGGGGCCAGAGGTGTCGGCGAAGTAGCGGGGGTTCGAGGGGAGGACGCGGAGCGGCCCGCTCGCCGCGGCCTCGCGGGCCGCGACCACGGGGCTCGCGGACGCGCCGGCCGCGCCGAGCGCGACGGCCAGCGCCAGGAGGACCGCACGAAAGAGCACCCCGCGCTAGAGCGTACCGGCGGCTTCGCGCAGCTCGTCCAGCGCGAGGGTCTGCGTCCCCACCTTGCCGACGGCCACGCCGGCCGCGGCGTTCGCGAGCCGGGCGGCATCCTCGAGCGACGCGCCGCACCCGAGCGCGAGCGCCAGGGTGCTGACGACCGCGTCTCCGGCTCCGGTCACGTCGAAGACGTTCCGCGCCCGTGACGGGATGTCGACCGAGGCCTCGGCGCCGTTGGGAAAGAGCGACATGCCCTGCGCGCCGCGGGTGATCAGGAGCGCGCTCCCCTCGAGGATCTCCGCCAGGCGCCCGCCGACCTCGACGAGCTCGTGGTGCGCGTCGCCGTCCAGGCCGGCCGCGCGCTTGGCCTCGTGGATGTTCGGCGTCACGACCGTGGCGCCGCGGTACTTGGCGTAGTCGGAGCCCTTCGGGTCGGCCACCACGGGCGTGCCGGACTCGCGCGCGAGCCCGATCACGCGCTGTGCGAGCTCCGGCGAGACGACGCCCTTCGCGTAGTCCGAGAGCACGAGCGCGTCGGTCCCGGCGATGCGGTCGGCGATCCAGGAGACGACCTCGGCGGCGACCTCCGGGGCGACCGGCGACCGGTCCTCGGAGTCGGCGCGGACGACCTGCTGGCTCTGCGCCACGATCCGCGTCTTCGTCGTCGTCGGGCGAGACGCGTCGAGCGTCAGCCCTGCCTCGACGCCGGCCTCCGCGAGTGTCCTGCGGAGCAGCTCGGCTCCCGGGTCGTCGCCGACGACGCCGGCCAGCCGGGCCTTGCCGCCGAGGCCGGCCACGCCGGACGCCACGTTCCCCGCGCCGCCGGGTACGTACGTCCGGGTTCGGACCTCGACGACGGGCACCGGCGCCTCCGGCGAGACGCGCCGGACCTCGCCCCAGATGTACTCGTCCAGCATCACGTCGCCGACGACGAGAACGGACGTCCCGCGAAAGCGCTCGAGGAGCTCGATCACGCCGCCCCCGCCTCGTGCTGGAGGATCGCCGCCGTGACGTCGTCCCAGCTCCGGGCCACGTGGTCGGCGTCGTCCGACGGCTCCTCGCCGCGAAGGGCGAGCAGGACGGTCGTGCAGCCCGCGCGCCTGCCGGTCTCGACGTCGCTCGGCTTGTCGCCGACCATGAAGGACCTGCCGACGTCGAGCTCGAGGTCCTCGGCGGCTCGGTGGACGAGCTCCGGCGACGGCTTCCGGCAGGTGCAGCCGTCCTCCGGAGCGTGCGGGCAGTAGTACGCGGCGTCGATGCGGACGCCGAGGTCCTGGAGCACCGCCACGAACCGGTCGTGCACCGCCGCGGCCTCGTCCGGCGAGACGAGGCCGCGACCGATGCCGGACTGGTTGCTGACGACGACCACCTTGAAGCCGCTTCTCGCCAGCTCCGCGAGGGCGTCGGCCGCGCCGGGGATGACGGCGACCTCTCCCGGGTCGCGGGGGTAGCCGGCGTCCCAGATCACCGTCCCGTCGCGGTCCAGGAAGACGGCCCTACCTGCCATCGCGGATGCGCGAGACGATCTCCGTCGTCGAGCTGCCCGGAACGAGCGGGACGAAGCGCACCTCCCCGCCGTAGGACCGGACGAGGTCGAGCTCCGGGATCGGCTTGCCGTTCGGCGGCGCATAGTCGGCGCCCTTCGCGTGCACGTCGGGCCGGAGCCGCTCGAGGGCGGCCTCGGGAGTGAGCTCGTCGAAGACGACGACGTGGTCGACCGCCTCCAGCGCGGCAAGGATCTCGGCGCGGTCGGCCGCGGGCAGGACCGGGCGGCCGGGCCCCTTCAGCGCCGTCACGGCCTCGTCGCCGTTCACGCCGACGACGAGCACGTCGCCGAACGCGCGCGCCTCCTCGAGGCTGCGGACGTGGCCCACGTGGAGCAGGTCGAAGCAGCCGTTCGTCCAGACGACCGTGCGGCCGTCCCGCCGCCACTGCTCCCGGAGGTCGAGCAGCGCGCCCCAGTCCAGCACCTTCGGCGAGTGCGCGGGCTCCTCTCCGCCGGAGAAGAGCAGCCGCTCCACCGCCTCGCAGATCGCGTGCTCGAGGGCGAGGTGGCATTCCTGGATCCGCGGGGTGCTCGTCGAGGGCACCACGATCGCGACGTCGGCCGCCGCCGCCAGCGCGCCTCCGTCTCCTCCGGTGAGCGCGACGACCCGGATCCCGCGCTCGCGTGCGGTCTCGACCGCCGCCAGCACGTTCGGCGAGCCGCCGCTCGTGCTGATCGCGAACGCGACGTCGCCCCGCCGCCCGAGCGCCTCGATCTGTCGTGCGAAGACCTGCTCGAACCCGAGGTCGTTCGCGACCGCGGTCAGCGTGGACGTGTCGGTCGTCAGGGCGATCGCGGGAAGCGCGCGGCGCTCCGTGGAGAACCGGCCGACCAGCTCGGCCGCAAGGTGCTGTGCGTCCGCCGCGCTGCCCCCGTTCCCGAAGATGAGGACCTTGCCGCCGCGCCGGAAGCAGCTCGCAATCGCGCGGGCCGCAGCGGCGCCGGGGGCCG
>DASTWB010000157.1:0-3947 GCA_035758725.1 Gaiellaceae bacterium | reverse complement strand
TCGAAGAGCGGGCCGTCGAGCGGGTCCTTCCCGGCGACGAGGTCTGCGAGCTGGGAGACCTCGATCGGCGTGCCGTTCGGGCCGTCGGCGAGCACCGTCACCTCCGCCGTGGCCGGCACCAGGTACGTGAGCTGCCGGTGGCCTTCGTCGACCCGGTAGTTGTCGTTCGGGACCGGTTGACCCGGCTCGACCGCGCCGTCCTCGGCGGCCGCGACGTTCGCCGTCTCGCCGCTGAGGAACCAGGCCGGGTCGAACCTCATCCGGAAGTCGTCGCCGTCGCGCGCCAGCGACTCGATGTGGCCGAACTCCACGAGCTCACCGGGCGGTCCGGCGCCCGTCTTCGCTCCGACGGTCTCCGTGACCGTCTTCGTGCCGCCGCATCCGCCGACGACCAGGACTGTCGCGACGGCCACCAGCCCGGTGGCCCTTCGCCTCACCCGGCGAGTGTACGACTACTCTCGGGGCGCAGCCAGGGCGGTGGCCAGATGACCCTCGCGCGCGGCCAGCCAGCGCTCGGCGTCGAGCGCGGTCATGCAGCCCATACCGGCCGCGGTGACCGCCTGCCGGTAGGTGTGGTCGACCACGTCGCCTCCGGCGAACACGCCCTCGACGCTCGTCGCCGTGGAGCCGGGCTTGGTGACGATGTAGCCCGCCTCGTCCAGCTCGAGCTGGCCGACGAAGAGCTTCGTGTTCGGGTCGTGGCCGATCGCGACGAAGAGGCCGTCCGCCGGGATGTCGGTCGTCTCGTCCGTGTTCACGTCCCGCAGCCGCACCCCGGTCACGGAGTTGTCACCGAGCACCTCGTCGACGACCGCGTTCGTGACGAACTCGATCTTGTCGTTCGCGTGCGCCCGGTCCTCCATGATCTGGGACGCGCGGAACTCCTCGCGCCGGTGGACGATCGTGACCTTGTCGGCGAACTTCGTCAGGAAGATCGCCTCCTCCATCGCCGAGTCGCCGCCGCCGACCACGACGATGTCCTTCTCGCGGAAGAACGCCGCGTCGCAGACGGCGCAGTACGAGACCCCGCGCGCCTGCAGCTTCTGCTCGGACGCGAGACCCAGCTTTCGAGCCTCTGCGCCGGTGGCGATGATCACCGCCTCGGACCGGTACTCGTCGTCCCCGACCCAGACCCGGAACGGCCGCTCCGAGAAGTCGACGCGGGTGACGTCGTCGCTCACGAACTCCGCGCCGAAGCGCGCGGCCTGGCGGCGGAAGTCCTTCATCATCTCCGGCCCGAGCACGCCTTCCGCGTAGCCGGGGTAGTTCTCGACGTCGCTCGTGATCATCAGCTGGCCGCCCCACTGGAAGCCTTCGAAGACGAGCGGCGCCAGGTTCGCGCGACCGGCGTAGAGCGCGGCCGTGTACCCGGCCGGGCCTCCTCCGATGATGATCAGCTCACGGACCCCGTTCTCAGCCATTTGTTCCTCCAGACACGCACCGAGCCCGCCTTGCGGGCCCAGCAACAGTATTCAACGAAGCGGACAACCCGAAACTTCCCTTCGTCCTCCCGATGTGCTTCAGTTGAGCCGAAGTGCTGCGGCGGGTCGGGGTCTTCCTGATAAGTGCGTGCGTGCTGCCTCTGGGGTGGGGAGCCGCCGGCGCAGCGACGCCGCAACGGGGCGTCTTCGACGTCACGCTGACGGCCACGCTGACGAAGGATTGGACGGTCACGCGCGGCGTCGAGGCCGACTGCACCGAGACGACGAGGAACGCCGGCCACTGGCGGCTGATCCTGGCCAGCCGCCGCCCGACGAGGCTCCGATTCACCGCGGCAGGCCGCGGCCGGCCGCTCCGGATCTCGCCCGACGTCGTTCGGGCGATCGCGGGCACCGCCACGCAGACGGGCTCGGTCCGGACGGACTCGCGGGGGCCCCGGTGTGTGCGGTCGCTCCAGCAGCGGGCGTGCGGCGGCAGGCGCGCGACGTTCCGCAACGCGACCGCCCGGCTCACGAACCCCAGACCCGGCGTCGCCCGGTTCGCCCGCCTTCGCGGCGCCGCGGCGCGCTTCCGAGGCTCCTGCCCCGAGGAGCCGGACGAGATCCGCTCGATCCGGACGGATCTCGACCTCGCCGACGCGCCGCTCACGGCGGCCGACGTGTTCAGCCGCGACGTGCCGCGCTTCTTCATCAGCGGCAACACGACGCAGGAGACGACGATCGAAGGCGAGTACGACGGCAAGGTGACCGAGCGCGTCCGGTGGACGCTCACGTTCACCCGCGTCCGCTAGGCGACCAGCTCGCCGCACAGGTAGAGCCGTCCGTTCCGGACCTCCGACTCGTCGAGGAGGCGGTGCGGCTCGACGCCCTCCGGCGACAGGTGGAGCACCTCGTGCCCCCGGGCGACGAGCAGCTCGGCGATGAAGCGGCGGTGGCACTTCGTCCACGGCGTCTCGGCGCACATGACGCACGGCGCGGGCCGAGCCAGGGCCGAGGCGAGCGCCTCCTGCCACTCCGGGGTGCCCATCCGGGCCGCGTAGCTGCGGAACGCCGGCTGGCGGATGCAGGCGAACCGCTCCTCTCCCGGTTCGCCGCTCAGGCGCCCGCCGAGCGCCTCCAGATGCAGGTACGCGATCCCGGCGTCCCCCAGCGTCGCCTCGAGCGCTCGGCCGTTGTACTGCGGATTCCGACGGGACCCCGGGTAGCGGCGCACGTCCACGAGCGTTTCGACACCGGCCCGTTCGAGCATCTTTACGAGTGCCTCTGCAGGCCTCGTGCCGTGACCGACTGTCCACAACGTCACCACGCATAGAATCGCGCTCCGTGCCAAGCTCGGTGACCTGGGACACGCTCCGGCAGCTCGCCGGGTTTCGCGCGGCGAAGGGCTGCGCGATCAGCCTCTACCTCGATCTTGATCCGAGCGCCTCGCCGACCGCCGGCGATGCCGCGACGCGCGTGAACTCGCTGGTCGACCAGGGCATGAAGTCGAACGGCGCGAACCGCGGCGATCAGACTCACGAGCAGCGCGTCGGGCTTCGCGAGGACTTCGACCGGATCCGTCACTTCTTCACCGAGGAGTTCGACCGGGACGGCGCCCGGGGCTTTGCGCTCTTCTGCGCCGGGCTGGACAACGTGTGGCAGACGCTGCCGCTCACGGAGGCGGTCCCGGACGAGATCAAGGTGGGGCGCGAGCTCTATCTCGCGCCGCTCGTCCCGCTCGTCGGGCGCGGCGAGGGCGCCGTCGTCGCCGTCGTCGGCCGCGAGGAGGGCCGGCTGTACCGGCTCCGGGCAGGCCGGCTGGAGGAGGTCGCCGATCTCTTCGAGGAGCAGCCCGGGCAGCACGACCAGGGCGGCTGGTCCCAGGCGCGATACCAGCGGCACATCGACGAGCTCGCCAAGGGCCATCTGAAGACGGTCGCCGACGAGCTCGAGCGCCAGCTGCGGCAGCTGCGCTACCCGCGAGTCGTGATCGTCTGTCCCGAGGAGCTCAAGAGCGAGTTCGGCGACATGCTCGCCGGCGACACCCGCGGAGCCGTCGTGGGCTGGACGACGGCGAAGGCGCATGCGTCGCCGACGGAGCTCCACGACGTCGCGCTTCCGGTGCTCGAGGAGTGGCGACAGGGGCGCGAGCTGGAGGTCGTCGAGCGCTGGAAGGAGGAGGCGGGCCGCAACGGCCGCGCGGCGTCGGGCTGGGAGGAGACGCTGGAGGCAGCCTCGGACGGCCGCGTCGAGTGCCTCGTCTTCGAGGAGGGCGTCGAGCACTCGGCCCACCAGTGCCCGGCGTGCGGGCGGGCGAGCGTCCAGGGCGGGCGCTGCCCGCTGGACGGAACGGAGATGGAGGAGCGGGCTGAGGGCCTCGACCTCGCCGTCCATCAGGTCCTGGCCCACGGCGGCCAGGTCCTCGCGGTTCGCCACCGACAGGACCTCGATCCCGTCGGCGGAATCGGCGCGATCCTGCGTTTTTGATGCGCCGCGTGGCGGGCTTTGCCCGTCACGCCGCAGCGTTTG
>DASTWB010000090.1:0-4292 GCA_035758725.1 Gaiellaceae bacterium | reverse complement strand
GCCCTACCCCTGGCGATCCTCACCGCGCCGCTCTACGCGCTCCTCCTCCGCCTGCACGAGCGCCGCGACGAGGCGCCGCACCGTCGCGCGGACGAGGCGACGGTCCTGGGGCTCGCCGCGCTCGAGGACCACCTACCGGTGAACCCGTTCACGGCGGTCGGCCACGTGAAGCCTGGGCCCTTCAGGGCGCTGACGATCCGCGTCATCCTCTTCCTCCTCGACTACGTCACCCGGCACTTCCTGAAGCCGGGCGATCTCGTCGGCGTGAAGACGATCCACTTCGCCCGCTGGGTGTTCCTCGACGACCGGCGCCGCGTGCTCTTCGCGAGCAACTACGACGGCAGCCTCGAGAGCTACATGGACGACTTCATCGACAAGCTGTCCTGGGGGTTGAACCTCGTCTTCAGCAACGGGATCGGCTACCCGCGGACGCGCTGGCTGATCAAGGACGGCTGCCGCGACGAGCTGGCGTTCAAGGACTACCTGCGCCTCCACCAGGTGCCGACACGGGTGTGGTATCCGGCCTACGGCCGGCTGAGCGCGTTCAACGTCGCCGCCAACGAGCGCCTCCGGAAGGGCCTGCACACGAAGCTGAAGGGGAACCGCGAGCGCGCGTGGGTGCAGGGCCTGTGAGCGCCGAGCTCGAGCGGGCGGACATCCAGGGCCTCTTCGCCCGGGGCTACTCGAACCTCCACCTGGCGTCGTTCCTCCTGATCGGGTTCGACGGCGGCGGGCAGGCGTGGCTGCGGGACCTGCTCGCCACGGTCACGACGGCCGACGACCGCCCCGAGCGCCGCGCCGTCAACGTCGCGTTCACGAGCGCCGGCCTGCGCCGCATCGGCCTGGACGACGGGTCGGTCGGGCAGCTCTCCAACGAGTTCGTCGCGGGCATGACCACGCCGCACCGGCAGCGGCTCCTGGCGGATCAGGGTGCAAGCGACCCCTCCCGCTGGGACTGGGGCGGGCCCGGCACGCCGCCGGTTCACGCCGTCCTGCTCCTCTACGCCACCGACGGCGCGGAGCTCGCCGGGCTCGAAGAGCAGCAGGCCCAGCTTCTCCGCCGGCACCGGGTTCAGGTGCTCCGCCGCCTCGGCACCTCCGACCTCGACGGGTTCGAGCCGTTCGGCTTCCGCGACGGCATCTCGCAACCGCTCGTCGAGGGGCTGGGGAAGACCGGGCCCCGGGAGCTGACGGTGAAGGCGGGCGAGTTCCTGCTCGGCTACCCGAACGAGTACGGGCGCCTGACCGACCACCCGCCCATCGGCCGCAACGGCAGCTACCTCGTGTTCCGGCAGCTCGAGCAGGACGTGCGCGGCTTCTGGCGGTCCCTCGACGAGGCGACCCGGGGGACGGACGGTGCCGAGGATCCCGCCGCCCGCGTCCGGCTCGGCGCGAAGTTCGTCGGCCGCTGGCCGAGCGGCGCCCCGCTCGTGCTCGCGCCGGACGCGGACGAGCCGGCGCTCGCCGAGGAGAACGACTTCCGCTACCACCACACCGACTCCCAGGGAGCGCGCTGCCCGATCGCGGCGCACATCCGGCGCTCGAACCCCCGCGACTCCCTCGACCCGGACCCGGGGTCGAACGACTCGCTCGCCGTCAACCGACGGCACCGGCTGCTGCGGCGCGGGCGCGAGTACGGATCCTCGCTCACGCCGGAGGAGGCGCTCCACGGCGAGGACGACGGCGAGCCCCGGGGCCTCCACTTCATCTGCCTGAACGCCAACATCGCGCGGCAGTTCGAGTTCGTGCAGCACACGTGGCTGAACAACCCGAAGTTCGCCGGGCTCTACGACGACGCGGATCCGCTCGTCGGGCCCTCGGAGCCGTACGGCGGGACTTTCACGGCGCCGACGGACGGAATCCGCGAGCGGGTGACGGGGGTTCCCCGCTTCGTGACCGTGAAAGGCGGCGCCTACTTCTTCATGCCCGGGCTCGCCGCGCTGCGCTCCCTCGCCGGGGCCGGCGAGCCGGGGAACTCCTCGTCGCCCGTCGGCTCGTAGTGCTCCACCCCGTTCAGCTGCTGCCGTAGCCGCGACAGCTCGCCGTACATCCGCTTCCTCGCCCGGCTCTGGTTGCCGAGGGGCCGGTGCTCGGGGACCGCGTGCCACGGGTTGAACGAGAGGATCCGGGCGAACTCGAGCTGCTCGGGCGAGTCGAACCGCTGCCGGGGGATCCGGAGCACCGCCGCCGGCACGCGCGGCGAGAGCCGCGTCGGCCACAGGACCGCGTTGTTCTCGATCGGCATCCGAAAGGGATCGGTCTGGAGCTGGAGCGTGACGTCGAACTCGACCTCCTCCTCCGCGAGCGTGCTCGCCATCGCCTCGCGGAGGTAGTCGTCCGGCGGGCGGCGCGGCAGCCGCGGCACCTTGCTCCGGGTCTGCTTCCGGGTCAGGAACGCGTACTGCATCGCCTGCCCCTCGCCGAGCAGGTACGGCACGCAGCCGAAGTAGTCGCCCTCGAGCGGGCTCGTCTGCGTCTTCGTCCAGAGGAACTGCATGACCGCGTCGAGGAGGTGCGGCTCCCGGAGGTTGAGGAAGTAGAAGAGCTGCGCGTTCTTGAAGCTCCAGCGCTGGAGGCGCGCGTTGGCGCGCGTGTCGGGCGTGACGAACGTCGGCGTCGAGACGCCGAGCAGGTCCTGCGTCCACTGCTCGTCGTCGAGCAGCTTCGGGCCGGGGACGCCCATCAGCTTGACGCTCATGCTCATGAACCCGACGTCGTCGATGTCGCGTGTGACGTACGGCCCGGGCCCCGAGAAGCGAACCCAGGCTCGATAGGTGCGCCCCGGCTCCGCGAAGATCCCGTGCCGCAGCTGCTCGGGGAGGTCGTCGCGGATCGTCAGCTCCGCACGGACGATCCCGTGCGTCTTCGTGTTCCCTCCCCGCTCGACGTAGCCGGGGTTCCAGAGCCGGCGCATCTGGGCGTCGAACGCGTCGATGATCGCCTGGAGGCTCTCCTCCTCGTGCGGCTGGATGCGTTCCTCGGCGATCGCGAGCCCGTCGCGGCGCCGCCGCCGGTTGATCAGCCAGGTGACGACGCGCGAGAGCGGCTCACGCAGGAGCCGGTCGAAGAGCGGCCGGAAGAAGGGGTCGATCCGGCGCTCGACGTGGACTGCGAAGAGCCCGGCGCGGGCCAGCGCGTTCAGGAGGAGGTTCCCGGTGTCGGGCGGCGGCAGCCCGAAGCCGCTCCCGCGGCGCGACGCCTCTTCGTCGCGGGCCGTCAGTCTTCGTCGTCCTCGCCCTGCCGCCGGCGTTTCGACGAGGAGACGCCCAGGCTCGGGGCGATCGTCTGCTCGGCCTTGCCGAGGATGACGTTCGTGAAGCGCTCGTTGAAACCGGCGAGGAACGCGAGTGTCCCGTAGAAGAAGAACGTCTCGCTCTGCGTCTTCTGCGACAGATCGATGCTCAGGATGTCGCTCTTCACGATGAAGAACAGCATCACGCCGAAGACCGCCCCGATGAAGGGCCGGAAGCTGCCGAGGCGGCGGATCGTCGAGCGGCCGACCTCGTAGTCCACGCGGAACGAGTTCGAGCTCATGCGCATCAGCACGCTCATGAACGCCCCGAGCGTGCCGGTGACGAAGCAGACGAAGAAGGTCTGCGCGGCGAGCGTCTGCGGCGCCTCGAACTCCCCGGTCGTCCACAGCAGCACGGCCAGCCCGACCCCCAGCAAGGCGGAGGCGGACGCACCGATGACCATGCCCCAGAAGTAGGTGATCCGAGCGGCCTTGGTCGCAGCGCGCCCGTAGTAGCGCTCGATCTCGATCAGCTCGGCCTCCTGGGACTGCACGACCTCCCTGATCGCCGCCTTGTCGGCCCGGCTACCGGTCCGCTCGATGAACCCGAGGAGGTGGCTTTCCACGGAGTAGAGCCATTGCATCGCGATCCGCTCCGAGCTGCCGCGAAGCACCTCCGAGACCTTGATCGCGAGCGTGTCGCAGTGGTGAAGGAGCTCGGCGATCGGCCCCTCGCGCGCGAGCCAGTCGGTCACGCGGTGGAGCCGGATCGACTCGTCGTGGTCGGTCAGGAACCGTGTGAGCCTGCCGTTCGGCTTCAGCGTCAGCGCGACCGCCGAGGGGCGCCTGGTCGCCCAGTAGGCATGCAGCAGCTCGCCCTCCTCGGCCTGGAACGCGGTCAGCGCGTCGCGGTAGCGCTCCGCCTCGGGGCCCTCGACGCAGCCGGCGCGCTCCCAGGCGTAATGCGCGCGGACGAGCTCAGGGAAGGAGACCGAGCCGGCCTGCGCGGTGGTCACGACCTCGTCCGGCCGAGCCCCGTCGGTGGCCTGCTCCACCCCCA
>DASTWB010000015.1:0-2528 GCA_035758725.1 Gaiellaceae bacterium | reverse complement strand
ACGCCCGTGCCCTCCAGTCGGTCCGCGCGCTCGCGTTCGACGGCGCGTGCCTGCGTCAGAAGGCCATGGACGACCACGACCTGGGCTACGAGCTCATGCGGCGCTTCGCCGAGGTGATCGTCAGCCGCCTCCAGGCGACCCGCATGCAGCTGCTCGACCTCTACCACCACCAGGATGGCTGAGGCGGCGCTGAGCTCGCCGTACCTGCCGGAGACGTTCCGGATCCGGCGCCGGCTGCGCGAGACCGCCGACACGTGGACGCTCGAGCTCGAGCCCGCGGCCGGCGGCGAGGTGTTCGCGTTCGAGCCCGGCCAGTTCACGATGGTGTACGCCTTCGGCGCCGGGGAGGTGCCGATCTCGATCAGCGGCGACCCCGCCCGGCGCGACCGCCTCGTCCACACCGTCCGCGTCGCCGGGGCGACGACCCGTGCCATCTGCTCGATCACGCGTGGCGGCACGCTCGGGATCCGCGGCCCGTACGGAACCGCGTGGCCGGTCGACCGGGCGGAGGGCGGCGACCTCGTGATCGCCGCCGGCGGGATCGGGCTCGCGCCGCTCCGGCCGGCGATCTATGCGGCGCTCTCGCGCCGGGAGGCATTCGAGCGCGTCGTGCTCCTCTACGGCGGCCGCTCGCCCGACCAGCTGCTCTACGCGGGCGAGCTCGATCGCCTGCGGGCGCGGGGCGTCGACGTCCACGTGACCGTCGACCGGGCGGACGAGGGCTGGAGCGGCCCCGTCGGCGTCGTGACCACCCTGATCGAGCGCGCCGCGTTCGACCCGGACCGCTCGACGGCGCTCGTCTGCGGCCCCGAGGTGATGATGCGGTTCGCCGCCGCGGGCCTCGCGGCGGCCGGCATCAGCACGAATCGCGTCTTTGTGTCGATGGAGCGGAACATGAAGTGCGCGCTCGGCCAGTGCGGCCGGTGCCAGTTCGGCCCAGTCTTCGTCTGCGGCGACGGGCCGGTCTTCCCCTACGCGGCGGTCGAGCGGCTGCTCACCGTCCCGGAGCTGTGATGGCCGCCCGGCGCAAGAAGCTGGCGGTCTGGAAGTTCGCCTCGTGCGACGGGTGCCAGCTCAGCCTCCTCGACTGCGAGGACGAGCTGCTCGCGCTCGCCGGCGAGGTGGAGATCGCGCACTTCCTCGAGGCCTCGAGCGCCGTGCGCGGCGGGCCGTACGACGTCTCGCTCGTCGAGGGCTCGATCACGACGCCCGAGGACGCCGAGCGGATCCAGCGCGTGCGGAAGCTGTCACGCCGCCTGGTCACGATCGGCGCCTGTGCGACCGCGGGCGGGATCCAGGCGCTGCGGAACTTCGCCGACGTCCGCGAGTTCACCTCGGTCGTCTACGCGACGCCCGAGTACATCTCCACGCTGGCGACCTCGACGCCGATCAGCTCCCACGTCGCCGTCGACTTCGAGCTCCACGGCTGCCCGATCGACAAGCACCAGCTGCTCGAGCTGCTGAGCGCGTTCCTGAACGAGCGGCGTCCCGCGATCCCGAACTACAGCGTCTGCGTCGAGTGCAAGCGCCGTGGCAACGTCTGCGTCATGGTCGCCCACGGGACACCCTGTCTCGGCCCGGTCACCCACGCGGGCTGCGGCGCGCTCTGCCCCTCCTACCACCGCGGCTGCTACGGCTGCTTCGGCCCGATGGAGAGCCCGAACACCGTGTCCCTGACCCGGGAGTGGCAGAAGCTGGGCGCGGACAGGCGGGACCTGCGCCGCGCCTTCCACACCTTCCACGCGGCCAAGGAGCCCTTCCGCGCCGCAGGCGACCGGCATGGCTGAGAACGGCCGCCGGACGATCAGGACCGACTTCCTGGCCCGGGTCGAGGGCGAGGGCGCGATGCGCGTCGTGATCCGCGACCGGCAGGTGGCGGACGTCGAGCTGCGCATCTACGAGCCGCCACGCTTCTTCGAGGCGTTTCTCCGCGGCCGCTCCTACCTCGAGGCGCCGGACATCACCGCCCGCATCTGCGGGATCTGCCCGGTCGCGTACCAGATGAGCGCCTGCAACGCGATGGAGGACGCCTGCGGCGTGACCGTCGACGGCCCGATCCGCGACCTCCGCCGGCTCCTCTACTGCGGCGAGTGGATCGAGAGCCACGCGCTCCACGTCTTCCTGCTCCACGCTCCCGACTTCCTCGGGTACGACGGCGCCCCGGCGATGGCGCGCGACCACCCGAAGGTCGTCGAGGACGGCCTGGCGCTGAAGAAGGCGGGGAACGAGGTGATGCGCGTCGTCGGCGGCCGCGAGATCCATCCGATCAACGTCCGCGTCGGCGGCTTCTACCGTGCGCCGTCGCGCCGCGAGCTGCGCACGCTCGTCGACCCGCTGGAGCGCGCGCGTGAGATCGCGCTCGAGACGGTGCGGCTGGCCGCCTCGCTTCCGATGCCGGAGCTCGAGTTCGAGTACGAGCTGCTCGCGCTCTCCTCGCCCGGCGAGTACCCGATCGAGCGCGGCCGGCTTCGCAGCTCCACCGGGCTCGAGTTCGGCGTGGACGAGTTCCAGCGGCACGTGCTCGAGGA
>DASTWB010000278.1:0-3747 GCA_035758725.1 Gaiellaceae bacterium | reverse complement strand
CGAGGCGGCACTCGGTGTCGGCCTGAACAGGCTCGCCCTCGCGGCGGCGCTGGGGGAGGAGATCGACCCGCAGGCGCTCGTTGCCGAGCCGAGGGGCGGAGGCGCCGCCACCGTCTTCCTCACCGCAGAGCCGGGCGAGCTGGAGGCGGTCGAGGGCGTCGAGGAGGCCCAGGGCGTCGAGGGCATCCTGCGCGTCCGCGTCTACCGCCGGCCGGGGTTCGTCGTCGGGGAGCTGCGCCACGGCGCCGATCGGGTCGGCGCGGTGCAGGCGGTCGGGGAGACGCGGGACGAGGCCCTGGAGCGGGCGAGGTCGGCTGCCGCTCTCGTACGCTTCCGGACGGCCCGTGACCGAGCTGTCCGCTAAACGCCAGACGATGCTCTCGTTCCAGCCTCCTGCCGTCGGCGAGGAGGAGATCGAGGCAGTCGCCCGGACGATCCGCTCCGGGTGGCTGACGAGCGGGCCGAACGCGGCGGAGCTCGAGCGCCGCTTCGGGGAGTACGTCGGGGCCGAGCACGCGATCGCCGTCGCATCCGGCACGGCCGCGATGCACCTGACGCTCGTCGCGCTCGGAATCGGGCCGGGCGACGAGGTGATCACGACCCCGATCACCTGGCCGGCGACCGCCAACGTGATCGTCCACACGGGGGCGACGCCCGTCTTCGTCGACGTGCGCGACACGGACCTCAACATCGACCCGGCGCTCGCCGCGGCGGCGGTGACGGATCGGACGAAGGCGATCCTGCCCGTCCACCTCGCCGGCCAGCCGGCCGACCTCGAGCCGCTCTGGGCGCTCGGCCTGCCGGTGATCGAGGACGCCGCCCACGCGGTCGAGAGCGAGTACCGCGGCCGGAAGGTCGGCGCCCTCTCCGACGCGACCTGCTTCTCGCTCTACGCGACGAAGAACGTCGCCGCCGGGGAGGGCGGGATCGTCACCACCGACCGGGACGACGTCGCCGAGGCGATCCGCGAGCTGCGGCTGATGCGGCGGCACGGAGGCTCGCTCTACGACATCGCAGTCCCCGGCTACAAGGCGAACCTCTCCGACGTCCTCGCCGCGATCGCGCTCGTGCAGCTGGACAAGCTGGAGCACCATCGCGCGATCCGCGAGCGGCACGTCGCTGCATACGACGAGGCCGTGGCCGTCCTCGACGGCATCGAGCCGCTGGCACGCGACGAGCGCGACACGCACGCGCTCCACCTCTACGTCGTCCGCATCGACCCCGAGCGCGCCGGCGGCACGCGCGACGAGTACGCGGCGCTCCTCGCCGAGGAGAACATCGGGACGAGCATCCACTTCCTGCCGGTGCACACGCTGAGCGCCTACCGGAGACTTCTGCCCGAGCATCCCTCGCTGCCCGTCGCAGAGCGTGCCGGTGCCCAGGTCCTCTCGCTGCCGCTCTCGCCGGCGCACTCCGACGAGGACGTCGCGGACGCGGTCGACGCGCTCCGGCGAGTCCACGCGCGCCTCACGTGAGCAAGCCTCACAGAGGTCGATCCAGCATGGGAGCTGAGCCGCCAGGCCACGCCTGGCGACGAGCCCCATGCTGAACCGACCTCTCAGGGTCGCGCTGACCCTTCTCGTCACCGGCCTCTGTACCGCCTACGTCATCTGGAAGATCGACGTCGGCCGGACGCTCGAGATCCTCGGCGACACCCACCTCGGGTACTTCCTGCTCGCAGCGGGGATCACGCTCGCGACGACCTGGCCGATGGCCCTGCGGTGGAAGTGGCTCCTCGACGCCAAGGCGATCCACGACCGGCTCGGCTGGCTCACACGTGCCTACTTCGTCTCGTACGCCGCGAGCCAGGTCCTGCCGACGGCGGTGGGCGGCGACGCGGCCCGCATCTACGAGACCGCGAAGCGCCACCCCGGGAACACCGGAACGATCGCGGGCTCGGTGATCCTCGAGCGGGCGATTGGCGGCGCCGCCACGCTGATGCTCGCCGGCGTCGGCCTGGCGCTGGCGATCGGCGAGTACGACGTGGACGTCTACCTCTGGATCGAGGGCGTCTTCGTCGTCGCGACGGTGATCGCGGGCTTCGTGATCTTCTCGCGGAGCTTGCGGAGCCGCCTCAGGCGGTTCCGGCCGCTTCTCGCCCGACTGCGCATCGAGCGGCCGGTGCGGGCGCTCTATCGCGGGATGCACAGCTATCGCGACAACGTCTCCGTGCTGCTCGCCGTCTTCGCGCTCACGACGGTCGTGCAGATCGTCCGGATCATCTCGATCTGGCTCTGCGGCGAGGCCGTCGGCGTCGACCTCTCGCCCCGGCCGTACTTCGTGCTCGGCCCGCTGCTCTTCCTCGTCATGCTCGTCCCGTTCACGATCAACGGCCTCGCCGTGCGCGAGGCGTTCTTCGTCA
This sequence comes from Gaiellaceae bacterium, assembly GCA_035758725.1. GTDB lineage: Bacteria > Actinomycetota > Thermoleophilia > Gaiellales > Gaiellaceae > JACDAN01. Next base: position 1,385 of record DASTWB010000278.1, on the reverse strand, counting down.
GCTTCCTGACGCGGCTCGACGTGGACGCGGACGCCGCGGCGGCGACCGGCTTCCTCTTCTTCGTGACGACGATCGGGCTCGCCCTGCCCGGAGCCGCGATCGTCGCCTGGGAGGCGATCCGCTCCGGCGCCCGCCGCTCCGTGCCCGATGCCTGACGTCTCGGCCGTCGTCGTCACGTACGACGGGCTCCCGCACGTCGAGCGGACGCTCGAGAGCGTCGCCGGGCTGGAGACGGTGGTCGTCGACCACGGCTCGACGGACGGGACGGTCGAGCGGGTGCGGGAACGGTTTCCGGAGGCGCGGGTGGTCGAGCAGGAGAACCTCGGGCTCGCAGCCGGGTGGAACCGCGGCATCCGCGAGACGGCGGCGCCCTACGTCCTCGTGCTCAACTCGGATGCCTGGGTCGTCGGCGACGCGGCCGGGCGGCTCGCGCGGTTCGCGGAGGGACTCCCGCGCGCGGCGTGGGTGGCCCCGCGGCTGCTGAACCCGGACGGGACGCTGCAGCCGTCCGTGCGCGGCTTCCCGACGCCGTGGCGGCTGGCGACGGAGTACCTGTTCCTGCGGAAGCTCGCGCCTCGGTCGCGCGTGCTGAACGCGTTCTACGGCGCGGGGTTCCGGCACGACGAGGTGCGCGAGGTCGAGTTCGCGAAGGCGGCGGCATTCCTGCTCCGGCGCGAGGCCTTCGACGAGGTCGGGCCGTTCGACGAGGCGTTCTTCCTCTTCAGCGAGGAGACCGACTGGTCGTACCGCGCGCGGGCGGCAGGCTGGCGGACGCTCTTCTACCCCGAGGCAGAGGTCGTGCACGTCGGGGGCGCCTCGTGGAGGCGCGAGTCGGCGGTGCTGTTCCGCGAGCAGGTGCGTGGACACCTGCGCTTCCTGCTCAAGCACCGCGGCGCGCCGGCGGCGGATCGGGCCCGGCGGGTGATCCTCGCCGGGTTGCGCCTGCGGTCGCTCGTCTTCCGCGGCGAGCGGCGGGCGGTCTATCGGGACGCTGCCGAGTGGGTCGCGGGCGCTCAGACCACGGCACTCCTCGAATCGACGCGTTGACCCGCATCCCCCTCGTCCTCGCGGCGATCCCGCTGCTCGCGGTCGCGCGCCTGCTCCCGGCGGACGGCGTGGGGCTCGCGTTTCGGCTCACGGCCGCGTCGCTGTGCCTGCTGATCCCGGGGGCGCTGATCGCCCGCGCGCTCCGGCTGCCGGCGGTGGCGGAGGCGGCCGCGCTCTCGCTCGGGGTTCTCTTCCTCGGGCTCTTCGCCGCGTTCGCGGTCGGGACGTCGATCCTGCTGACGCTGATCGTGCTCGGAGCGGCCGCGTCGATTGCGCTGCCGTTCGCGATGCGCGAGGACCCGGTGCGGCTGCATCCCGTCGTCTGGGCGGCCGCGGGC
>DASTWB010000103.1:0-11370 GCA_035758725.1 Gaiellaceae bacterium | reverse complement strand
GTCGCGAAGCGGACGGACCACCACGCCGTCCGGCGGCGCAGACGCGAAGAGCGACGGCAGGACGGCCGCGCCCGCCCCGGCGCCCACGAGGCCGAGCGCCATGTCCGCGTCGGAGGCGACGACGGGCGCGGTCACGTCGTCGGCGAACGCCGTTCCGTCCGCGGTCGCGATCCGGGCGAGCGTGCCGAGGTCGGCCAGGGCGACCCGCTTCTGGCCCCGCGCGAGCGGGCACACGGCCGGAATCGCGACGGCGTACGAGCAGACGGCCGCCTGGCGCACCTCGACCGGCGGCACGGAGCCGGCCGAGCGGACGATCGCGAGGTCAACCGCACCCGTCTCGAGGAGCCGGAGCAGCCGGTCGTCCTCCACGGCGCTCACGACCTCGACGACCACCCGCGGGTGCCGGACGCGCATGGCGACGACCGCCTCCGAGAGGTGCGGGAACGAGAACGGGGTTCCGACCCTGACGACGTGCCCCACCCCGGCGGCCGCGGCGGCGACGTCGGCTCGCGCTGCCGCGATCGCGTGCTCGACGGTGTCGTGCAACCTGCGCAGGCGGGCGCCCACCTCGGTGAGCGCCAGCGGTCTCCCCCGCGACGGCCGCTCGAGGACGATGTGGCCGACGGCGCGCTCGAGCGCGGCGATCTGCTGGCTGATCGCGGACTGCGTGTACCCGAGCTTCCGGGCCGCCCGGCGAAAGCTGCCCTCGTCGGCGACGACGGCGAGCGCCTCGAGGTGCCTGAGCTCGATTCCGGGCCAGCGCTTCAGCTGCTGCATCGCGCCTCCTCGCAGGCATGGAGGGTGCGGCGGGATCGCGGACGGTTCGCGGGGGTCGAACGGCCCATCCGCTTACGTTGACGCGCAACGCAGATATTGGTTTGCAGATCGACCGATTACCCCCGCTGAACAGGCCATTCCGGTCGGTGAACTCGATCTAACATCCTCCTTTTCGCGCCGTTTGAGCGGTCGAGCGCCAAGAGAGGCGCTTGGGGCCGGGAGGAACGATCGCCCGGCTCTCAACCCGCGAAAGGAGTCTCAGTGCATAGACGACTCACGCTCTCGGTGGCGATGCTGCTCGTCGGCGCCGGGCTGCTCGCGGCGTCCGCGGTGGCGGGCCCGACGGGTAGCGCGGCTCCACAGGCATCGGATGCCGGGAAGGCACGGGTCGGCGGGACGCTCAAGCACAGCCTGACGGTCGACATCGACTACGTCGATCCGGCCCTCTGGTACTACGTGCCGTCCTGGACGATCGCGTACGCGACGAGCGCGATGCTCCTGAACTACCCGCATGCGCCCGCCCCGAGAGGGTCGCGGCTCACGCCCGAGGTAGCGCAGGGCTTCCCCCGCATCTCGCGGAACGGGCTGGTGTACACCTTCCGGCTCAAGAGCACGTACCGCTTCTCGAACGGCCAGCGCGTGACGGCACAGAGCTTCGCCAACGCGTTGAACCGGGCGCTCAACCGGCGGATGAGCTCGCCGGCCCAGCCGTTCATCGAGGACATCGTCGGCGCCTCGGCGGTGATCGCAGGCCGCGCCCAGCGGGCCACCGGGATCACGGCGAGGGGCAACACGCTGACGCTCCGGATGACCAAGCGCTCGCCGGACCTGCTCGCCCGGCTCGCGATGCCGTTCTTCGCGGCACAGACGTCCCTGCCGATCAACCCGGAGGGCGTCGGCGCCCCGGTGCAAAGCGCCGGGCCGTACTACATCAAGGAGTGGACGAAGAACCGGCGCGTCATCCTCGAGCGGAACCGCTTCTACCGCGGCCCCGCTCCCCACAACGTCAACCGCGTCGAGATCGACATCGGGCTCCCGCTCGAGACGATCAAGCTGAACATCGACCGCGGCGCGACGGACTTCGGTGACCTCCCGCCGGCAGCGCATGCCGAGCTCGGTCGCCGGTACGGCGTCAAGAAGCAGTCGCCTGGCCGCTACTTCGCGAACCCCGCACCGACGATCCTCTACCTGGCGATGAACCACGATCGCCGGCTGTTCGGCGGCGGCGGGAACGGCAACGTGCGGCTGAAGAAGGCCGTCAACTTCGCGATCGACCGGCAGGCGATCCTCGCCCAGGGCGGGGCGTACGCCGGCGTCACGAACGACCAGTACATGCCGCCGACGATGCGCGGCTTCCGGAACCTCGCCATCTACCCGCGGCGGCCGAACCTGAGCCAGGCGCGAAGCCTCGCGTCGGGCCAGACCCGCGGCGGCGACGGCGTGTTCTACTGCGCCAACCGGGCTCCGGCTCCCGCGCGGTGCCAGGTCGTCCAGGCGAACCTGCGGAACATCGGCTTGAACATGGACATCAAGCTGTTCCCGCGGGCGACCCAGTTCGAGCTGGCCGGCCGCAAGGGCGAGCCCTTCGACATGACCCTCGAGGGTTGGCACATGGACTACTTCGACCCGTACGACTTCATCTTCCTGGTCGACGGCTCGACGATCCGGCCTGCCAACAACGTCAACTTCTCGTACTTCAACTCGCCGGCCTTCAACCGCAAGATCACGCGGGCGAAGACCTTGGTCGGCGTCCAGAGGTATCAGGCGTTCTCGGCCCTCGACCACGACCTGGTTCGCAACGGTGCGCCGCTGGCGACCTACGCGAGCCCGAACGACCGGCATTACGTCTCCGCGCGGGTCGGGTGCTACCACTACCACCCGGTCTTCACGTGGGACTACGCCGCGCTCTGCCTCACCCGCTAGACGGACGAAGCGGAGGAGGAAGACAGGAAGGGCGGCCCTCGGGGCCGCCCTTCCTCGCTAACGTCCGCCGCCGATGGCCGGGGTCTTCCAGCTCTCCGACGGACGCGGGCTCGGGTACGCCCAGTGGGGTGATCCCGGCGGCACGCCCGTCTTCGGCTTCATGGGCACGAGCCTTTCCTGGCTCGCCCACGTCGGCAACGAGGCGCCGCGCGCCGCGGGCGTCCGCCTGATCCTCGTCGACCGCCCCGGGTACGGCCTCTCCGACTTCCAGCCGCAGCGCCGGCTGCTCGATTGGCCGCGCGACATCGCGCAGCTCGCCGACGCGCTCGAGATCGACCGCTTTGCGGTGTTCGGCATGAGCGGGGGCGGCCCCCATGCCGCTGCCTGCGGCTACGCGCTCCCGGACCGCGTCTCGACGCTCGGCCTGGTCAGCTCGCCGGGTCCGGTGTGGGACCGGCCGGAGCTCCGCTTCTCCGCTCCTCCCCACCGGCAGCCGATGATCGAGCTCGCGGAGGAGGACCCCGAAATCGTCGCCAACCGGCTGCTCGAGGACTGCCGCGCCGAGCTCGAGGAGGCCGCGCAGGGGTCGCCGAACGGCGACGGCGGCGGCGGTCCACCCGCCGACCGGGCGGTGATGGCCGACCCAGAGCTCCGTGCCAGGTTCGATGCCGCGACCCTCGAGACGGTCGCCCGCGGGCCCGAGGGCTACGCGCACGACCTCTGCCTGCTCTACGTCTCCCCATGGGGGTTCCGGCCCGAGGAGATCGAGGTTCCGACCGAGATCTGGCAGGGGGACGCCGACGAGGCCGTCTTCCCGCGCATCGCGGAGTTCTTCGCGCAAACCATCCCGGCCAGCCGGCTGCACCTGGTCCCGGGCGCCGGCCACCTCCTGCTCTGGTCGCACACGGAGGAGATCCTCCGCTCGCTTCGGCTTAGACTCGAAGAACGGCACGCGAGCACCTGATCGGGCTGCTCCTCGCGACCGAGGAGGACTGGCCGACGGCCTTCGAGGGCCTCCTCGAGCGGCTCGGCCCCGTCCGGTGGCGCGGAGAGACGCACACGTTCCCGACCGAGCGGATCGTCCACGAGCCGTTCGACCTCCGCTACGCACCGCGCCACGCGCTGATCATCGACCGGCTCGCCTGGTGGTACGAGGTTCCGCGCGAGTGGCTGAAGAAGCTGGCGCTGATGGACGAGGTCTACCTCCTGAACAACCCGTTCACGTTCCAGGCGATGGAGAAGCACTCGGCGTACTGCGCGATGATGCGCCTCGGGCTCAGGGTGCCGGACACGTGGCTGATCCCGCACAAGCTCCCGCCCGACGACCCCCGTTACGTCCAGATGGCGGAGCGGTACAGCCCCGAGTTCGACCTCGACTACGTCGCCGAGCAGGTCGGCTACCCGCTCTACATGAAGCCGTTCGACGGCGGCATGTGGGTCGGAGTGACCCGGATCGGCTCGAGCGAGGAGCTGCACCGAGCATACGACAACTCGGGTGAGCGGCTCATGCACCTGCAGGCGGCGGTCGAGGACTTCGACGTCTTCACCCGCAGCCTCTCGATCGGGCCGCAGACGACGGTGATGGAGTACGACCCGGCGGCCGACGGTCACTACCGCTACAAGGTCGGGAGCGACTTCCTCCCGCCCGACCGGCTACGGGAGGTCGAGACGATCGGCCGGATCGTCAACGCCTTCTTCCGGTGGGAGTTCAACTCCTGCGAGGTGATCGTCAAGGACGGCAAGGCGCACCCGATCGACTACGCGAACGCCTCACCGGACATGGCGCTCGTGAGCCTCCACTACTACTTCCCGTGGGCGATCCAGGCGCTCGTCGCCTGGTGCCTCTTCTGCGCGGCCACCGACCGGAAGGTCGGCGTCTACCAGCCGACACGGGCGTACTTCGAGATCGGCGACCGGGAGGACCTGACGTACGAGCAGAAGCTCGAGCGCTACCGGGCGCTCGCCGACGACTACTTCCAGACCGACCTCTTCGACGAGTTTCGCGCCGAGGCGCTCCCGCAGCTCGACGAGGCTACCGTCGACTACGTCGAGAGTCGCGAGTTCGATCGGCTGATCGTCGAGGTGATCCGAAGCGAGGAGCCCGAGGAGAAGCAGGAGCGGCTGATCGAGCGTTCGCGGGCGAGCGTGGCAGCGTGGGCAGCGGATCGACGTCGAGCCCCGGCGCGTAGATGATCGCGAGCACCGCGGTAGCATAAAGGGCGGATCCGCCCTAAATCTAGGGCCGATCGGCCCTAGTTAATCCCGGCTTAACAACGCGCGGTTCGCCTTCCGCAGCCGCTCGAGGGGATCGCGGTATTCCTCCAGCGACACGCCGAGCTCTCCTTCGATCGCCTTCTCGGCCGCACCGAGGACCGGCTGCATGGCCTCGAGGAACTTCCGCCCCTTCGGCGTGATCTCCAGGAAGTGCGACCGCCGGTCGGCCTTGTTCGGCGTCCGCCGGACCAGGCCGGCACGGTGGAGCCCCTGCACCCTCCCCCGCACCGTCGTCTTCGGAATGCCCGTCTCGGCCTCGAGCCCGCTCGGCGTGATCGGCCCGTGGATCTCGATCAGCGTGAGCATCCCGACCTGGGTCGGCGGGTAGCCGGCCCGGAGCAGCTCGCGCGTGAAGATCTGGCTCGCGAGCGAGTTGGCGACGGCCAGCTCGAGGAGGACGGGCCTCCGAGATGCGCTCGCCATGGCCTCAGATCATAGGAAGTCGGCGCCTGAAGCCTCAGGCGGCTCGGCGCCTGAGGCGCCGCAGCGACTTCACGGCCTGCTCGGCAGGAGGGCCGCCGAACGCCGGCCCTCCGCGCTCGACGCGGATCCGCGGATGGGCGCGGTCCAGCGAGTCGAGCTCCTCCCGCACCTGGCCGGCCGGTCCTTCCATCGTCCCGCTGACGCCGAGCAGCCTGGCGTGCGAGTGCGCCGCAAGGGCGAACGCCTCGGCGAGCGGCGTGTCCTGGCCGAGGTAGAGCACGCGCCAGCCGTCGGCCTGGAGCAGCGCGGCGAGGGCGAGCAGGCCGATCTCGTGCCGCTCTCCGGGGACGCAGGCGAGCACGGCGACGCCGTCGGTGGCGCTCGCCGTCGAGTCCACGAGCGTGCGCAGCTTCGTGGCCAGCAGCTGGGAGACGAGATGCTCGTCGGCGACCGAGATCCTGTCCGCCTCCCAGAGGTCGCCGGTGCGCTCGAGGACGGGGATGGCGACCTCGCGGATGGCCGTCCCGGGCTCGAAGACGGCGAACGCCTGGTTGACGAGCGCCTCGAGCCTCGAGTGCTCGCGCCCCTCGACCGCGGCGAGGATCGCCTCCCCGAGGTCGGCGGGGCCTTCGGCCGGTTCGTCGATCCGCTTGAGGAGCTCGACCGCCTCGCCGATCCGGAGGCCCTCGGCGAGCCGATCTCGCAGCCACTCGATCTGTCGAAGGTCACGCTCTCCGTACCGGCGCTGGGCCCCGTCGGTCCGTGACGGCGCCGGAACGCCGTAGCGTTCCTCCCACTTCCGGAGCGTCGCGGCCGGCACCCCGGTGCGCCGTGCCACCGCCTGGATGTTCACGCCTCCCAGTCTAGGAAGCGCGGACGAGCACGAGGTTGAAGACGGCCGCCGTCCGGCCGCTCCGCGGGTAGTGCTGGGTCACGAGCGTGCGGAAGCCGCGGGCGCTGACGCGGACGTGGATGTGCGGTGGGCGCCCCTGGTAGGCGGGTGGGCGGTTGCTCGTGAACCGGTAACGGCCGTCGGGAGCCGCGAAGAGCGTCGCACGGTGGGCGTCGTCGTACTGCCCGCGCGGGTTGGCGAGCCAGAGCTCGACCCGGGCGCGGCGAATGGGCCGGCAGCCGGTCGTCAGGACGCGGCCGCGCAGGACGTACCCGGTGCCGACACGCGAGCGGACGGGGGCACCCGGCTCGTAGAACGGGCCGAGCGCGTCGGCGCGGGTCGGGGCGCACCGCGGTGCGGCGCCGGAGCCGGCCGGACCGGCGAGCGCCAGGAGCACGAGACCCACGGCCGCGAGACGAGCCATGCCGAGAGGCTAGCGCTGGAAGAGGGTGAGCTCGGGCTCGCGCAGGCCGCGCAGGACGTCGAGGTCGACCTCCACGCAGCGGATTCCCCGCGCCGTTGCGAGCGCGACCGCCTGCGGCTTGAGCTTCTGCGCCGCGAGGATGCCGCGGCAGGCGGCCTTCGCTGGGTCGACCCGGATGCACTCGAGGTAGCGCGACAGCTGCTCGACCGCCTCGATCGTCCCGATCCGCTTGATCTCGACCGCGACCCAGCCGCCGTCGGCGTCGCGACACATCAGGTCGACCGGCCCGACGTCGGTTGCCCACTCGCGGCGAACCAGGCGAAGCTCCTCGCCGAGGCGGTCCGGAGCCGCCGCGAGCGCCTCCTGAAGGTCGCGCTCGACGCCGTCCTTCTCGAGCGCGGCGGCCTCCCCCATCTCGTGCTCGACGTCGCTCAGGATCTCGACCAGCCGAATCTCCAGCCGGTCCTCGCTCCGCCGCTTGCGGACGACGAGGCGCTCGCCGTCCTCCTCGATCACCGTCGGGGGAGTCATCCAGTTCAGCGGCTTGTACCCGCCCGCGTCCGCATGGACGAGCACGGACCCGTCGTCCTTCAGCATCAGCAGCCGGGTCGACTCCGGGAGGAACGCGGCCAGACGGCCGGTGTAGAAAACCTCGCAGCGGGCGACGATCAGGCGCACCGGGCGACCGTACCGTCCCATCCGGACGTGTCCCAGTGCCGGGCACCGACAGGGCTCTTGGGTACGCTTCTGCGCGATGGGAGACTTCGCGCTCTACCTCGCGTTCCTGATCCCGCCGCTCGTCCTCGGCCTCGTCGTGCAGGCCTGGTTGAAGCGGACGTTCGCGCGCTACTCGCAGGTGCAGATCGGGGCCGGCATGCCGGGCGCACAGGTCGCGCGAACCATCCTCGAGCGCAACGGCCTCGCCGCCGTCCCGGTCGACGTCGCCCCGGGCGGACCGCTCTCGGACCACTACGACCCGCGCAAGAAGGCGCTCTTCCTCTCCGAGCCGGTGTTCAACCCGCCGAGCATCGCCGCCGCCGCCGTCGCCGCCCACGAGACGGGCCACGCGCTCCAGGACGCCCGCGGCTACGTCCCGCTGAAGATCCGGTCGGCGATGTATCCAGCGGTCGCCTTCGCATCCACCGCCTGGATCTGGCTCCTGATTCTCGGAGCGGTCCTGAACGCGCTCAACCTCGTCGCGCTGGCGCTGCTCCTCTACGCAGTCGCCGTCGCCTTCCACATCGTCACGCTGCCGGTCGAGTTCAACGCGTCGCGCCGCGCCTCGGCGCAGCTACGGGAGCTCGGGATCGTCAGCGCCGGCGAGCAGGAGGGCGTGAACAAGGTGCTCACGGCCGCGGCTCTCACCTACGTCGCCGGCGCACTGGCAGCGCTGTCGATGCTCCTCTACTACGCGCTGATCTTCTTCGGCGGGCGCGACTAGCCCCTGGCCTCCTCGGGCCCGTACACCACGAGCGCCCAGATGACGGCGATGTTCAGGGCGATGATCAGCACTGCCCAGACCGGGTAGTACGGAATGAAGAAGAAGTTCGCGACGGCACTCAGGATCGCGAGGAAGACGCCGATGCTGCGCGCCCACACCGCGCCCGCGTAGATCGAGATGCCGGCGAAGGCGATGATCGCGCCCAGGATCAGGTGGATCCAGCCCCAGGCCGTGACGTCGACGTCGTACGTGTAGTTCGGGCCGACGACGAAGAACTGGTCGTCGAAGATCGCGGCGAGCCCGGCGAGGCCCTGGAAGATGCCGACCAGCAGCATGATTGCCCCGGCGAACGCGGCGAAGCCGTATGCCCAGCCGCTGACGGCGTGGTCAGTCCGGTCCATGGTTGCCACGGAGTTCTCCTTTCGGTTCGGATGCCGGGAACTCTTTCGCCGTCTGCCGGCGCAATACCTCCACGCCGAGCGCGAGCACGACCGCGCTCGCGAGAACGAGCTGCCAGCGTTGCGTCTGGATCGTCGGGCCCCACCAGACGAGCAGCCCGAGCAGGACTGCCGCGCCGCCGAACGCGATCTCCGGCCGCGCGAGGTGCGGCGCGAGCCAGCGCCGGCTGTCCGTCGCGCTCGCGGACGGGCCTGCGATCCAGACGGCCACGAGCAGGATCACGCCGAGCCCGATCAGGGTGAGGCCGCCGTCGCGGAGCTGCGCGGTGAGGATGTCCCAGGCGTCACTTGCCGCCCGCTGGACGGATTCCGTGTCGGCGAGCTCGTCCACGACCCTCGACCCCGCCATGCGCCTGACCACGAGCACGAGCAGCCCGGCGATGACGGAGGAGATCCCGATCATGCGGAGCGTCATCCGCCGCCACCCGTCCGCGAGCCAGAGCGCAACCGCCCACAGTGCGATCGGGACGAGCCAGAGCCACATGCCGAGCACCTTCAGGATCTGCGTGAGGTCCTGCGCCGTCTCCAGCCGGTCGGCCTCGAGGATCGTGATCCGGCCGGCGTCGGGGTTCGCGAGGATGCGCTCGTCGATCCGACCGACGATCGCGACGCGGTCGCCGAGCTGGATCAGGAGCGGCTGCAGGTCCAGGACGACTCTGCCGTCCTCGGTGCTCACCGGGCCCGTCTCGTCCTCCAGGACGCGGATGAGATTCCTGTGCGTCTCGGTGATCGTTCGGACCCACAGCTCCTGTGCCCTCGGCCGGTCGAGCAGCTCCTGCGCGACCCGGTCGGCGCCGAGCCGCACGGCGCCTGCGATCGGGCCGGCGAGCGCCTTCTGGTCGGGCGGGAGGCGTTCATCGAGCGCGGCCTCCACGTCGACGTTCGCGAAGAACTGGTCGACGAGCGTCGCGCTGATCTGGTCCCGGATCTCGGGGTCGGCGATCAGGTCGCCGGCCGTCGCCTCGACGGTGTTCGTGTCGAGGGCCTGGAAGCGGATATAGCCGGCGAGCAGGCTGAGAACCGTCAGGAGGGCGCCCAGCACGACCAGGATCCAGACGGCGATTCGGCGGCCCATACGTAAGGTCCTATCGCGAGGCGGGAAGCCGCGTCATCGTCCCATCTGGGCTAATGGTCGTTCGCTACATCGGACACGCAACGGTGCTCGTCGAGCTCGACGGCGTCCGTCTCCTCACCGACCCGCTTCTCCGAAACCGCGTCGCGCACCTTCGACGGGCCGTGAGGCTGCAGGGCCCTCTGCCGGAGCCCGACGCGGTCCTCGTCTCGCACGGCCACCACGACCATCTCGACCTGCCGTCGCTCCGGATGCTCCGCGGGGCCCGCATCCTGGCCCCGCGCACCCTCGTGAAGGCGCTGGCGCAGTTCGACGTCGAGGGCGTCGAGGAGGGAGACGAGGTGCAGGTCGGGCCGCTCACGGTCCGCGCGACGCACGCCGAGCACGAGGGCGGCCGACCGCCCTTCGGCGCCGGCTCCACGCTCGGGTACGCGATCCTCGGCTCCAAGCGCGTGTTCTTCGCAGCCGACACGGAGCTCTTCGCCGGGATGGAGGGGCTCGTGGACGACCTCGACCTGGCCCTCGTCCCGATCTGGGGCTGGGGCCCGTCGCTCGGGCGCGGGAAGCACCTCGATCCCGAGACCGCGGCGGAGGCGGTGCGACGAATGGCCCCGAAGATCGCCGTCCCGATCCACTGGGGGACGTACCGGCCGTTTCACCGCGGCGCGGGAGCGCGGTTCCTCACCTACCCGGCCGAGGCGTTCGCACGGGCGGCGGCCGAGGCGGCGCCGGAGGTCGACGTCCGCATCCTCCGGCCGGGCGAGGAGCTCGTCGTCGACTAGTCCGTATGGCGGCAGAGCCGCGTTCCGCCGAACCCTCCTAGTGCCCGAGCCCGGCCTTCAGGCCGATGATGACCAGTCCGAGCGCGAGGTTGACCGCGACGCTGACGACCGTCCCGAGCCGGCTCATCCGCTCGACGCCGGCGTAGCGCGCGCCCTGGGCGGCGAGCGTTCCGAGCCCCAGCAGGATCGCGATCCACCCGGCCGTCGCTTCCTCGAGGACGCCTGCGGCCCCGAGGACGAGCGCCGCCAGCAGCGGGACCGCCGCGAGCGGGATCGCGAACTCGCGCCGCGCGATGCTCACGACCTCCGCGCTGTCGAGCCGGCGGTTGAGCGCGATCGTCTCCGCGATCGCGTGCGAGTAGACGTGCGCGATCCAGAAGACGAACACCGTCGTGGCGACGATGACGGCGAGATCGCCGGCGCTCCCCGCTCCCCGCGATCCGGCGGCGATCGCCGACATGGCGATGATCGTGCCGTAGACCGTCCCGGCGATCCGGTCCGGGTGCCCGAGGACGAGCCGCCGGATGCGGCTCATTGCCCCCGTTCGATCCGCTCGAGCCGCTCCTCGATCCGGGCGAGAACCACGGCCTGCTCCGCCTCGAGCCGCTCGATCCGCTCCTGATCCGTGCGCCGCCGCTTCGAGATCAGCGCGGACACGGTCAGGCTCGTGAGCGTGGGAATCAGCGCCAGCCCGGTCAGCATCAGCATCGAGCCCACGATCCGGCCGGCCACGCTCTCTGGCACGACGTCCCCGTACCCGACCGTGGTGACGGTCACCACCGCCCACCAGTACGAGAGCCCAAGGCTGGTGAAGGTGTCGGGCTCGACGAGGCGTGCGAGCAGTCCTGAGACCGCGACCAGCGAGGTTGCGACGGCGATCACCGTGACGATCGCACGCCACAGG
>DASTWB010000026.1:0-5367 GCA_035758725.1 Gaiellaceae bacterium | reverse complement strand
CGCTGCGCCGGCGGCGTCCACGTCGACGCGGCGGCCTCGACCATCGACCTCGAGCCCGGCGTCAGGCTCGACCTGGGCGGGATCGCCAAGGGCTATGCAGCCGACCGGGCGGCCGCGATCCTCGCCGGCGCCGGCGCGTGCCTGGTCGACGCCGGCGGAGACGTCGTTGCGCACGGCAGGCCGTGGCCGGTCGGCGTGGAGACGGGCGACGGAACCCTCACGCTCGAGGTCGCCGCCGGTGCGATCGCGACCTCGGGCCGCGACCGCCGCCGCTGGACCCGTGCCGGCGAGGAGCAGCACCACCTGATCGACCCGGCCACGGGACGGCCTGCCGACGGCGATCTCCTTCGCGTCACCGTCGTCGCCTCGACCGCCGCCGAGGCCGAGGTGCTCGCGAAGACGCTCTTCCTCGCCGGAGCAGCCGGGGCCCTCGAGGAAGCGGAGCGCGACGCGATCCCCGCCGTGCTCGTCACCCTGGACGGCCGGACCCTGCTCACGGGGAGCCTGGCATGAGGAACGACCCGAGCTTCTGGATCCTCGCGCGGGCGAGCGGTCTCGTCGCGTATGCGCTCCTGACCTCGTCCGTCCTCGCGGGTCTCGTCCTGAAGGCGCGTCCGTTCGGGACGTCGCTGAGACCGGCGTCCGTCACCGACCTGCATCGCTTCCTCGCCCTGCTCGGGCTCGGCGCGCTCTCCCTCCACGCACTCGCGCTGCTCCTCGACCGCACGGTTCCGATCTCCGTCGCCGACCTGCTCGTGCCCGGCATCGCCCCGTACCGGCCGCTGTGGACCGGCCTCGGCGTCCTCGCCGCCGAGCTCACGGTGCTCGTGTATGCGTCCTTCTCGCTGCGCTCGCGCATCGGAGCGCGCAACTGGCGCCGCCTGCACTGGGCCACCTACCTCGTCTTCGCCCTGGCCACCCTGCACGGGCTCGCCGCGGGCACCGACAGCGGCACCGCCTGGGCGCTCGCCCTCTACGGTGCGGCGACCGGCGGCGTGCTTGCCGCAACCGCGTGGCGCGTGCTCCTCCCACCCCAGAGGGGAGCACGACGCGTGCCGCATCGAGATCGGCCGCTGGCCGTGTAGTCAGGCGTCCGGAGCGACGTGGCCGTATGCCAGCGCCGCCCATCCGCGGTCCGTCTTGGCCTCCTCGTACTCGGCGGGCGTAAGCCACACGGCCCGGTAGCAGCCGGGGTCCGCGCACTCGCAGAAGAATGCGACGGGCTCGGCACGGCCGCCGTTCACGAGGCTTTCGCAGATCAGCTCGTTCACCCGGCGCATCACGTCGGATGTCCGGGGTACGGGCGGGGCAATCATGTTCGGCTCCTCCTGATGTCCAAGTGTTGTCCGAGTTTGTCCCGCCAGCCTAGACGGACCCGCCGAAGCAGGGCGAGTCTGCGTAAACCCGGAGGGAAATCCCGGTAGCTGCAATCCGGGCCGGCCCCGATGCGCGCCCGGACGACCCCCGGGACGATCCGGCCGATGGAAGCCCAGGCAATACGTCCGGCGCAGCTCGAAGGACTGGCGAACCGGGCGCTCGACATCATCTACCGCTACCGGCTCCAGCCGACGCGTGGGTTCGAGTACGTGAGCGCCGCCGCGACCCGGGTGACCGGCTATACGCCGGAAGAGCACTACGCAGACCCGGACCTCGGCTTCAAGCTCGTCCACCCCGACGACCGGGCCGTGCTCTCCGACCTCATGCAGGCGGCGCCTGGCTCGGCTCCGGTCGCACTGCGCTGGGTCCGGAAGGACGGCCGCACGATCTGGACCGAGCAGCGGAACATGCCGATCTACGACGAGTCGGGGACCCTCGTCGCGATCGAGGGGATCGCCCGGGAGGTCGACGACCCCACGCGGGCTCCGGGCGCAACCATCCGGCTCGTCGACGGCCTCCGCCTCAACCTCGACCTCCAGCGCGTGCACGTTGACGGCCGCCCCGTCCACCTGACGCCGTCGGAGTTCCGGCTGCTCGCGTTCCTCACGGCCCGCCCGGGCGAGGTGCGCTCGCGGAGGGAGATCATGCGGCACGTCTGGAACAGCGACCACACCGGCAACAGGCACACCTGCGAGACGCACATCTCGACTCTCAGACGCAAGATCGAGCGCGATCCGCGCCTCCCCGAGCGGATCCTGACCGTCCGTGGCCGCGGCTACACGTTCGCCGCTGCCCGCGATCGCCTCGGCCCTCCGGCCTCGTAGCGCTACACCCGGCGGCGCCAGCGGGAGAAGACGTCCTCGAGCTCCGGCCGGATGTTGCGCGGCGCCAGGACGAAGAGGCGATCGCCCGGTTCGAGGACGGTGCTCCCGCGGGGCGGGATCGTCTCGGCGCCGCGTGCGACAACCGCGATCAACGCTGTGCGTGGCAGCCCCACCTCGCGCACCGCGGCGCCGGCGATCGCGTGGTCGCCCGCAACGTCGAACTCGACGAGCTCGAGGGAGCCGAGCGCATCAACCTCCAGGGGAGGCGCCTGCACCGTAGGGCGGGGATCCACCAGTCCGAGGCGCGTCGCCACCCACTCCAGGGTCGTCCCCTGCAGCAGGGCCGACACGACCACGACGAAGAAGACCGCATTGAAGATGGTCTCCGCCTCGCCGATGTGGGACGAGAGCACGAAGGTGGCGAGCACGATCGGGACTGCCCCGCGGAGGCCGGCCCAGCCGAGCAGTGCCCGCTCGCGCCCGGTGAAGTCGCTGAACGCGGTCGAGAGCCAGACCGCCGCCGGGCGGATCGCAACGGCGAGCAGCGCGGCGACCGCGAGCCCCGACAAGGCCACCTCGGGGAGGTCGCTGGGGAACACGAGCAGTCCGAGCACGATGAACATCGCCACCTGCGCCAGGAACGCAAGGCCCTCGTGGAACGCGACGAGCTGGCGCCGGTAGCGCGAGGGCGTGCTCCCGACGGCGAGACCGACGAGGTAGACCGCGAGGAAGCCGCTGCCCCCGATCACGTCCGCCGTCCCGAACGACAGCGCGCCGGTCGCGACCGAGGCGACAGGGGCGAAGGCTCCGATCGAGTGCGGCAGGCGGGAGAAGACCCACGCCGCGGCTGCGCCGAGGACGACGCCCACCACGAGACCGAGGCCGAGCTCCTGGAAGACGAGCAGGACGAGATCGGGTAGGCCGAAGTCCGGCTCCTCGATCCAGTCGATCAGGCCGAGGGTGAGGGCGATCGCGACCGGATCGTTCAGACCGGTCTCGGCTTCCAGCGTCCGGGCCAGCCGCCGCCTGATGTGGGTGTACCTGAGCGTCGCGAACACGGCGGCGGCGTCGGTCGACGCCACAACGGCGCCGAGCAGCACGGATTCGAGCCGTGACAGGTCGAACAGCGCGTAGGCGGCTACCCCGGTCAGGATCGTCGTGGCGACCACGCCGACCGTCGCCAGCAGCACGGCCGGCACGGCGACGCGCCGCAGGCGCCGCCACGACGTCGACAGCCCGCCCTCGTAGAGGATCGCCGCGAGCCCGACGATCCCGACCGTCCGGGCCAGCTCCGCGTCGTCGAACTCGATCCCTCCCGGCCCGTCCGAGCCGAGCAGCATCCCGAGCGCGAGGAACGCGACCAGCGACGGCACCCCGACCCGCACGGCGCCGAGGGCGACCACGATGCTCCCGGCCAGAACCGCGCCGACCAGGAGCAGGAGCGTCCCCACGTCCACACCGCAATATTTCCCGGCCCGACGACTCGGCGCGGCGCATTCGCCCGAGCGCGCGTGGATGTCTAGCGTTCGCATCGTGGAGCAGCCGCGCTATGAGCTCCGTCCGATCGGCACGGTCGAGTCTCCGTTGATCGATCGAGCGGACGCACCGAAGCAGGGCGACGAGGGCGCGCCGGAGGCGTGCCTCGTCTTCGACCCCACGGTTCTCGACGGTCTCGACGGGATCCGGGCAGGGGACGAAGTCCTCGTCCTCACCTGGCTCCATCGAGCGCACCGCGACGTCCTCCGGGTGCATCCGCGCGGCGACGCCTCGCGCGCCGAGCGAGGTGTGTTCGACACGCGGTCCCCCGACCGTCCCAATCCGATCGGCCTCCATCGCGTCGAGGTCGTGTCGATCGAGGGCGGCAGAGTCCGGGTGCGGAACCTGGAAGCGATCGACGGGACGCCGATCGTCGACGTGAAGCCCGTGCTCCGCGGCGACGTCCGCGAGCGGTGAAGGGTGTCCTTTCCCCCGCGCCCCGTTCGTCTCAGAGGCGACCATGCTCCACACAAGGAGGAACCGATGAAGTACCTGTTGCTGATCCAGCAAGGCGACACGCCGACGCCGCAGTCCCCGGACGCGTGGGCGGGCCTCTCGGAGGACGAGCAGAAGGCGATCTACGGCGCGTATCAGCAGATCAACGAGACACCCGGCGTCACCCCCGGCGTCTGGATGCAGCCTCCCGAGACGGCGACCACCGTACGGGTGCAGGACGGCAAGACGCTGACCACCGACGGGCCCTTCGTCGCCGTCAAGGAGGCGCTGGGCGGGTACCTGCTGTTCGAGGCCGACGACCTCGACGCCGCCATCGACCTCGCGTCGCGCATTCCCGCGGCCCGCATGGGCGGTGCGGTGGAGGTGCGCCCGCTCGTGGAGGGATAGGGATCCTCGACCAGGTCTTCCGCGACGAGTGGGGCCGCGTCCTCGCAGCACTGATCGGCTTCCTCGGCGACTTCGACCTCGCCGAGGAAGCCGCCCAGGAGGCCTTCGCGGCCGCCGCCGAGCGGTGGCCCCGCGACGGCTCGCCGGCGAACCCGAGGGCGTGGCTCGTCACCACCGCGCGAAACCGCGCGATCGACCGCATCCGGCGCGATCGGACGCTCGCCGCGAAGACCCGTCTGCTCGACGTGCCGGAGGCGACGGAGGACGACGTGGACGAGACGACGATCACGGACGAGCGGCTCGAGCTCCTCTTCACGTGCTGCCATCCGGCGCTCGAGCTCGACGCGCAGGTCGCGCTGACACTGCGGACGCTCGGCGGGCTGAGCACGGAGGACATCGCGCGCGCCTTCCTCGTCCCCGAGGCGACCATGGCCAAGCGGCTCGTCCGGGCGAAGCGGAAGATCAAGGCGGCCGGGATCCCATTTCGCGTCCCGCCGCCCCACCTGCTCCCCGACCGCCTCGCGGCGGTGCTCGCCGTCGTCTACCTCATCTTCAACGAGGGATACGGCGGCCGTGGTGAGCTCGCGGCCGAGGCGATCCGGCTCGGACAGGCGCTCGCCGACCTGATGCCCGACGAGCCCGAGGCGCACGGGCTGCTGGCGCTGATGCTCGTGAACGACGCCAGGCGCGACGCGAGATTCGCCGACGGCACACTCGTCTTGCTCCGAGACCAGGACCGCTCACTCTGGGACGCCGGCCAGCTCGCCGACGGCCGCGCCGCGCTCGA
>DASTWB010000114.1:0-4191 GCA_035758725.1 Gaiellaceae bacterium | reverse complement strand
CGCGATCGACGCGGCGTCGATCCTGAAGCCGGCGCTCGCACGCGGCGAGCTGCAGACGATCGGCGCGACGACGCTCGACGAGTACCGCAAGTACCTCGAGCGCGACGCCGCCCTCGAGCGCCGGTTCCAGCAGATTCGGGTCGACGAGCCGTCGGTGGACGACACTGTCGAGATCCTCCGCGGCCTGCGCGACCGCTACGAGGCGCACCACCGCTGCAAGATCTCCGACGACGCGCTGCACGCCGCGGCGCTGCTCGCCGACCGCTACATCCAAGATCGCCACCTGCCCGACAAGGCGATCGACCTCATCGACGAGGCCGCGTCGCGGATGCGGATCAAGAACATGACCGCGCCGCCGCGCTACCGCGAGCTCGAGGAGGAGATCTCCAAGGTCCGCACCGAAAAGGAAGACGCGATCGAGGCCCAGGAGTTCGAGAAGGCCGCCTCGCTGCGCGACAAGGAGCGCAAGCTCACGCAGAAGAAGCGCGAGCTCGAGGAGAGCTGGCAGGCCGAAGAGTCGGCCGACCAGCCGCAGATCGGCGAGGACGAGATCGCGGACATCGTCTCGATGTGGACGGGCATCCCGGTCTTCAAGCTGACCGAGGCGGAGTCGCAGAAGCTGATCCGCATGGAGGACGAGCTCCACAAGCGCGTGGTCGGCCAGGACGAGGCGATCGTCGCCGTGTCGAAGTCGATCCGTCGCGCGCGCGCGGGCATCAAGGACCCGAAGCGCCCGACCGGCTCGTTCATCTTCCTCGGCCCCTCGGGCGTCGGGAAGACCGAGCTGGCGCGCACGCTCGCCGAGTTCCTGTTCGGAGACGAGGACGCCATGATCCAGGTCGACATGTCGGAGTACATGGAGAAGCACTCCGTGTCCCGGCTCGTCGGCTCGCCCCCGGGCTACATCGGCTACGACGAGGGGGGCCAGCTCACAGAGGCCGTGCGCCGCAAGCCGTATTCGGTCGTCCTGCTCGACGAGATCGAGAAGGCGCACCCGGACGTCTTCAACATCCTCCTCCAGATCCTCGAGGACGGGAAGCTGACCGACGCCCAGGGCCGCAAGGTCGACTTCCGCAACACGATCGTGATCATGACCTCGAACATCGGCGCCGGGACGATCTCCAAGAACCAGACGCTCGGCTTCTCGCTCGGCGACGAGTCCGGCCTCTCCTACGAGGAGATGAAGGACCGGATCATGGGCGAGCTGAAGAAGGTCTTCCGGCCCGAGCTCCTCAACCGGATCGACGAGGTGATCGTCTTCCACAAGCTGACGCGGGAAGAGATCATGGCCATCGTCGACCTGCTCATGCACCGCCTGGAGCTGCAGATGGGCGAGCACGAGGCCGACATCCCGCTGACCGACGAGGCCAAGGAGCTGCTCGTCGACAAGGGCTACGACCCGACCATGGGCGCCCGGCCGCTCCGCCGCGCGATCCAGCGCTTCATCGAGGACCCGCTCGCGGACTTCGTCCTCGGACGGTCGATCGAGCCGGGCGCGACGATCCTCGTCAACCGCAGCGCGGAGAACGAGGACGAGGTCGACATCACGGTCATCCCCGGCGCTCCTCCCGTCGAGGAGGAGAAGGTCACGGTTCCGCCCGAGGAGCCGAAGGCCGAGGACGGCGAGGGCTCGCGCGAAGAGCCTTCGGACGAGAGCTAGGCCCGTCCGGCCCTGACGAGATGCTCCCGGCCGAGGTGGCCGGGCGTCGGGCACCCGAGTAGCGCGAGTGCCTGCGCAAGCTCGTCGCGCAGCAGCTCGAGGACGTGGCGCACACCGTCCGCGCCGTCGACCGCGAGGCCCCAGACGACCGGGCGTCCGACGAGGACGGCGCGGGCGCCGAGCGCGATCGCGATCGCCGCCTCCGTCCCTCGCCTGACTCCGCTGTCCATCAGCACCTCGACCCGGTCCGCGACGGCCTCGACGACCTCGGGAAGCGCATCGAGCGAGGCGACCGACCGGTCCAGCTGCCGGCCGCCGTGGTTCGAGACGACGACGGCCGCGCACCCGTGGTCGGCGGCGAGGACGGCGTCTTCGGCGGTCAGGATGCCCTTGGCCAGCACCGGCATCCCCGCGGCCTCGTGGAGCCATTCCAGGTCGCGCCAGCTCAGCCGCGGATCGATCAGCTCGGCGGCGAGCGCGGGCGTGAGCGCGCCGAGGTCGCCGAGCGCCGAGCCGTACGTCTCGATCCGGTAGTCCGGCTTGAGCGTGAAGCCGGTGCGCAGGTCCCGCTCGCGGCGTCCGAGCACCGGCACGTCGACCGTGAAGACGACGGCCGAGAACCCCGAGTCCCGCGCCTGGTCGAGGAGCGTTCGGGTCACGCCCCGGTCCGGGTGCCAGTAGAGCTGGAACCAGCGCCGGCCCTCCGGCGCGGCCGCAGCGACCTCTGCGAGACCCGTCGTCGCGAAGGTCGAGAGGCACATGATCGTTCCGACGGCGGCGGCCGCACGCGCGACGGCCGCTTCGCCGTCGGGGTGCGCCATGCGCTGGTAGGCGACGGGCGCGGTGAGGATCGGCATCGCGACCTCGTGGCCGAGCACGGTCGCCGCGGTGGACACCGAGCTGACGTCCACGAGCATGCGAGGCCGCAGTCGCCACCCGTCGAACGCCTCCCGGTTGTGCCGGACGGTGTGCTCGTCCCCGGCGCCTCCCGCGAAGTACCCGAACGAGCCCTCGTCGAGCGCCTCCTCGGCGAGGCGCTCGTAGTCGCCGACGTTGACCGGTGCGTCCGTGCCCTCCACGGCGGGCAGCTTCGCAGAACGGCGCGGCTCCCAGCGCGGCCTCTACGCTGCCCGCCTTGCCTGCCCGGACCGACCAGAACCCCACCGTGCTCGCGCTCGTCGGCGCGGTCACGATCGCGTTCTCGGGGATCCTCTACCGGCTCGCCGACGTCTCGCCCACCACCGGCGCCTTCTTCCGCTGCGCCTACGCCGTTCCGCCGCTCCTCCTGCTCGCCTGGCTGGAGGACCGCCGCCTCGGGCCGAGGCCCTGGGAGACGCGCCGGTGGGCGTGGCTCGCCGGTGCCTTCTTCGCGTTCGACCTCATCCTCTGGCACCGGTCGATCGAGTATGTCGGCGCCGGCCTCGCAACCGTGCTCGGCAACACGCAGGTGCTGCTCGTCGGCGTCGCGGCGTGGGTGCTGTTCCACGAGCGTCCCTCGCGAACGGTGATGGCCGCGATCCCCGTGGCGATGGTGGGCGTGGTCCTGATCTCGGGTGTGCTCGAGGACGGCGCGTACGGCGACGACCCGCGCCTGGGCGTCGTCTTCGGGCTGCTCACCGGCGTCGCCTACACCGCTTTCCTCCTGACCCTCCGGCACGGCGCGAGCGACCTCCGGCGCGTCGCCGGCCCGCTCTCCGACGCCACGCTCGCCTGCGCGATCTTCACGATTCCGCCCGGCCTCGCGCTCGGCGAGCTCGACTTCGTCCCGCCGCCGTCTGCGCAACTCTGGCTGCTGCTGCTCGCGCTCTCGTCGCAGGTGGTGGGCTGGCTCCTGATCACGACGTCCCTGCCGCGGATGCCTGCGGCCGTGACGTCCGTGCTCCTGACCGTGCAGCCGGTGTGCTCGGTGCTCTTCGCCGCGATCCTCCTGGACGAGGACCCGTCGAGCCTTCAGCTTCTTGGGGTGGTCGCGATCCTGGCCGGGCTGGTGCTCGCGTCGGCGAGCAGGCCTACGGCCGAACCAGCGCCGTCGTCCGCCCCGTCCTAGCGTCGATCCGGGTGATCCGCCGCCCGTCGAACTCGCTGGCGTAGACGAACCGGCCGGCCCGGTCGACGACGACCGAGCTCGGCGTGAGGAGGCCGCGCCCGAGCTGCGTCCGGCTCCCGTCGGCCGCGAGACGGACGATGTGGTCGAGCTGCGCGTCGGCGACGTAGATCGAGCCGTCGGCGCGCGCGTCGACCCCGACCGGGGCCGAGAAGCCCCGGGCGATCGTGGTCACGATCCGCGTGGCCCCGTCGATCCGGCGGAGGACGCCGTTGTGGCTGTCGGCGACGATCACCGTCCCGTCCGGGAGCACGTCCAGGCCGTGCGGGGCACCGAACGCCGCCGCCCGCGCCGGCCCGCCGTCGCCCGAGTAGCCCTCCCGGCCGATCCCGGCGAGCGTGTCGATGCGCCCGTCGGGCGTCACGAGGCGGACGCCGTTGTCGTACTCGGCGATGTAGAGGTTGCCGGCGGCGTCGAAGGCGAAGTC
>DASTWB010000253.1:0-8229 GCA_035758725.1 Gaiellaceae bacterium | reverse complement strand
GAGGGGCGGCCGTCGCGGCCACCCCTCGGGGTGCTGGTCAGTCCCGGTCGCGCCGGCCGCCGCGTTCGCGGTCGCGGCCGCCCCGCCGCCCGCGATCGCCGTCACGGCGCGGAGGACGCTCCTCGCGCGGCCGCTCGGGCGCGTTCTTCGCGCGCTCGATCAGCTCCTCGGGCGTGACCATCGCGCCGTTCTCGTGCTTCGCGACGAGCTTGAGCCCGATGCGGCCCCGCTCCTTGTCGACCTCCTGCACGACGACGTCCAGGACGTCTCCGCGGTTGATCACGTCCTCGATGTGGCCGACACGGCCCGGGCCGACGTTCGAGACGTGGAGCAGGCCGTCCGTGCCCTTCTTCAGCTCGACGAACGCGCCGAACTGGGTCGTCTTCACGACCTTGCCGGTGTACTCGTCACCGACCTCGGGCTCCTTCGTCAGCGCGTCGATTGCCGCCATCGCCGCCTCCGCGTTCTTGCCCTCGGTGGCGTAGATGAGGATCGTCCCGTCCTCCTCGATGTCGATCTGGACGTCGTGGTCGGCCTCGAGCGAGCGGATCGTCTCGCCGCCCTTGCCGATGACCATCCCGATGAACTCCGGGTTGATCTTGATCGTCGAGATCCGCGGGGCGTGGTCTCGGAGCTGCTCGCGCGACTCCGGGATCGCCTCGAGCATCTTGTCGAGGATGAACTCGCGCGCCCGCTTCGCCTGCTCGAGCGCGTTCCGCATGATCTCCTGCGTGACGCCGGTGATCTTGATGTCCATCTGAAGCGCGGTCACGCCGTCGCGGGTGCCGGCGACCTTGAAGTCCATGTCGCCGAGGTGGTCCTCCGCTCCCTGGATGTCCGTCAGGATCACGTAGTCGTCGCCCTCCTTGACGAGGCCCATGGCGATGCCGCCGACCGGCGCCTTGATCGGCACGCCTGCGTCCATCAGCGCGAGGGTCGATCCGCAGACGGAGCCCATGGACGAGGAGCCGTTCGACTCGAGCGTCTCGGAGACGATCCGGATCGTGTAGGGGAACTCCTCCGCGGGCGGGATGACCGACTCGAGCGCCCGCTGCGCGAGCGCTCCGTGGCCGATGTCACGCCGCTTCGGGCCCCGCATGAACCCGGTCTCGCCGACCGAGTAGGGCGGGAAGTTGTAGTGGTGCATGTAGCGCCGCTCCTGCTCGAGGGAGAGGTCGTCGATCCGTTGCCCCTCCTTCGCGGTCCCGAGCGTGAGCAGCGACATGATCTGCGTCTGGCCGCGCGTGAAGAGCGCGGAGCCGTGCGTCCTCGCCGAGACGCCGACCTCGCACTCGATCGGGCGGATCTCGTCGGCGGCGCGGCCGTCCGGCCTGCGCTTGTCGACGGCGATCTTCGTCCGGACGAGGTGCTTGTAGATCGCCTCGGAGGCGCGCTTGACGAACTGGCGCGTCAGGCCGTCCTTCACGCTCGGCCCCTCGCCGTCGACGGTGGCGGGGCCGACGGGGAACGCGAGCTCGACGGTCTCGACGATCCGGTCGAACAGCAGCGCCCGCTTCGCCGACTTCAGCTCCTTGGAGTCCTGCTCGGCCTCGGTGAGCGTGCGGAGGTCGTCCTCGAACTGTTGCCGAACCGGCTCCTCGACGACCGCGAGCCGGACCTTGTCCAGGATCATGTCGAGCGACATCTTGTGCTGGAGCTGCCGGAGGATGTCCTCCTCGGTCGAGCCCATCTCGAGCGGCGGGCACTCCTCGAGCAGGATCTCCTCGACGATCGCGCTGCCCTCGCGAAGGCCCTCGCTCATGATCCGCTCGCGGATCCGGTCGCCGAAGCGCTCCTCGAGGTCGGTCGTCAGCTGCGGATCGAGCCACTTCGCCTTCCCGACCTGCTCGCGGAGGTCGTCCTGCGCCTCGCAGAGCTTGACGATCTCGGCGTGCGCGAGGTCGAGCGCCTCGAGGAGCAGGTCCTCGGGGATCTCCTCCGCGCCCGCCTCGACCATCGTCAGACCGTCCTTCGTGCCGACGACGATCAGGTCGAGCGCGCTCTCCTCCATCTCCTGCAGCGTCGGGTTGACGATCCACTCGTCGTTCAGCCGGCCGATGCGGACGGCGCCCACCGGGCCGAGGAACGGCAGCGGCGAGATCATCAGCGCGGCCGACGCGCCGTTGATGCAGAGGATGTCGTGCGGGGTGACCATGTCCGCCGACAGGACGGTGCAGATCACCTGCACCTCGTTCTTGTAGCCCTTCGGCCAGAGCGGCCGGATCGGGCGGTCGATCATCCGCGCCGTCAGGATCGCCCGCTCGGTGGGGCGTCCCTCGCGCTTGAAGAAGCCGCCGGGGATCTTGCCCGCGGCGTACATCCGCTCCTCGACGTCGACGGTCAGCGGGAAGAAGTCCGCGCCCTCACGGGCCTCCATCCTCCCCTGGGCCGTGGCCAGCACCATCGTGTCGCCGGAGCGCACGACGACGGCGCCGTCGGCCTGCTTGGCCAGCTTCCCCGACTCGAAAGAGATCTCCTGCCCGCCGATCTCGACCGAGACGCGCGTCGGGCCCTGTACTGCAATGCTCATCTGTCCTCCAACTCTTCAAGGAGAGTGGAGGTTTGAACCAAAGCCTACGGCTCCTAGGATCATCCAGCGGCGATCCGAGCCACCCAGGCCTTCGCTCAAACTTCCACCCCCCGGCTTCGCCCGGTTATCTGCGCAGACCGAGCTCCTTGATCAGGTTGCGGTACCCCTCGAGATCCTTCTTCTGCAGGTAGTTCAGGAGCCGGCGGCGGCGGCCGACGAGCTTGAGCAGGCCGCGGCGCGAGTAGTGATCCTTCGCGTGTGTCCGCAGGTGCCCGGTGAGCTGGTTGATCCGCGCCGTCAGCAGCGCGATCTGAACCTCGGCAGAGCCCGTATCGGCCTCTGCGCGGCCGTGCTTTCCGATGATCTCCTGCTTCGCTTCCTTGGTGAGGGTCACCTGTCGACCTCCTCTAGACGAATCCGCAGTCCCCGCGGAGCCATGCGGAAGCTGCATGGCAAGCCGGGTCTGCGGGCGCGGATAGGGTAGCAACGGATGAAAGCGGCCGTGGCTGCGGGCCATCCCGCGACCGTCGACGCGGGCGTCGAGATCCTCGAGGACGGCGGAAACGCCGCCGACGCGGCCGTGGCGGCCTGCCTGGCCTCCTGCGTGGCCGAGACCGTCATGACCGGGCTCCTGGGCGGAGGTCACGCGATCGTGCTCTCCGGCGGCACGGTCGCGACACTCGACTTCTTCGTCGCGGTGCCGGGTCTCGGCGGCGAGGGCCGCCGGGCCGAGCTCGAACAGCTGGAGGTCCCGTTCGGCACGGAGCTGATCCACTACGCGGTCGGGATCGGGTCGTGCGGGGCCCCGGGCGTGCTACGCGGGCTCGGTGCGCTCTGGCGGCGGGACGGGACGCTCCCCTGGGCGCGGCTCGTCGAGCCGGCACAACGGCTGGCGCGCGACGGCGTCGAGATGCCGCCGGCGCATGCCTCGTGCCTGGAGATGCTCGCCCCGGTGATGACGATGCGCGAGGGCGGTCGGATCTACCGACGGGACGGACGACTGCTCGCCGCGGGCGAGCGCCTGGAGCAGCCGGGGCTCGTCTCCGCGCTCGCGGCCGTCGCCGAGGAGGGTCCCGAGAGCCCCTCGCTCGACTCGGCGCTCCTGGCCCTGATGGATGAGCGCGGCGGCCTCGTCACGCGTACGGACCTCGACGCCTACGAACCGCGGTGGGGCGAGCCGGGCCGCATCGGCTTCCGGTCGACCGAGATCGCGACCCGCATCGGCCTCTCGAGCCCGCTGCCCGCCCTGGCCAGGCTCGCGGACGTCGATCCCGTCAGCCTGGCGCGGGCGCTCGCCGTCGACTCGGACGAGCCGGGCGACACGACGAACATCACCGTCGTGGACGGTGCAGGGGACGCCGTCGTCCTCACGACGAGCCTCGGGCTCGGTTCCGGCGACTGGCTGCCCGGGCTGGACCTCCACCTCAACTCGATGCTCGGCGAGGCCGACCTCGTCGTCGGCGACCTCGTCCCGGGCGAGCGGATGGCGAGCAGGATGGCGCCGACGTTCGCGTTCGACGGTGACGGGCTCGCACTCGCCGCCGGCGCTGCCGGTGGGACGAGGCTGCGCAGCGCGCTCGTCCAGGTGCTCGCCGGCGTGCTCGACGAGGGCCTGAGCGCCCGCGATGCCGTGGAGCGGCCACGCCTGCATCCCGTGGGCGAGCTCGTCCACCTCGAGCCCGGCTTCCCAGACCACGTCCCCGCAGCCCTCGAGGCTGCCGGCTTCGCGGTTCGGGCCTGGCCGTCGCGTCATCACTACTTCGGCGGCGTCAGCGCCGTCACTCGAGCCGACGCCGCCGGCGATCCGCGACGAAGCGGGTCGGCAGGGCATCCGCGGTGACCGGCACCTGCTCGAGCACCCAGCCGACGTAGCCGCAGTCCGGGCAGCCCGGATTCGCGCTGACGGTCCCGCCCCCCGCCGGCTTCACGTACGACGCGCTGCAGCTGAGGCAGCGGACGCGCTCGATCCGCGGAAGCGGCCGCGGGTCCTCATTGTCGACTCCCATGTGGGGGTAGATGCGCGGAAAATGCGAAAACTTGCGGCGTCCGGCCTCAGACGGGCCGGACGGCGGCTTGCGTCGCCTCGACGTCGCGGCCGATCTGCTCCACCAGCTCCGCCTCCGAGGCGAACGCGCGCTCGTCCCGCAGGCGCTCCCACAGCTCCACCACGAGCCGCCTGCCGTAGAGGTCGCCCGCGTACTCGAGGAGGAACGCCTCGATCCGGCGCTCCTCGCCGCCGTAGTGGGGGTTGACCCCGATGGACGTGGCCGCGCGGTGCCCGAGCGCCTCGCCGGCGTAGATCCCGAAGGCCGGGACGAGCAGGTCCGCCGGCGTCGCGAGATTCGCGGTCGGGAAGCCGAGCGTTCCGCCCCGGGCGTCGCCCGCCACGACGGTTCCCTCGATCTCCACCGGCCTCCCCAGCAGCGTCGCCGCGCGCCGCACCTCGCCCGCGGCGGCGAGTTGCCTGATCCGGCTCGACGAGACGCCCTCGACGAGCGGGACGGGCCTCGCGTCGAAGCCGAGCGCGGCGAGCGTGTCGAGGTCGCCCGAGCGGCCGCGGCCGAAGCGGAAGTTCACGCCCGCGACGACGACCCTGGCGCCGAGCGGCTCGAGCACCGAGCGCGCGAACTCCTCCGGCGTCGCAAGCGAGAGATCGGGCGTGAAGGGGACGATCAGCGTCTCGGTGATCCCGAGCGCCTCGAGCAGCTCCAGCCGCCGCTCGAGCGTGCAGATGAGCTCGACGCGGTGACCGAGGGCGACCCGAGGGTGTGGGTCGAAGGTGACCACGGTGGCCTGCGCGCCGGCCGCGAGCGCCGCCTCCACGACCCGGCGATGCCCGACGTGGACCCCGTCGAAGGTGCCGATGGCGACTGCGCGGTCGCCGGCGCCCAGCTCCTGCGGCGTGCTCGCGACCTTCACAGCGCGGCGAGGGCCTCCTCGGGCGGGAGGATGCGCGCGGGGTCCGCGTCCTCGACGCGGAACGGCCCGACCTCGGTCCGGCGCAGCGACCGGCAGTGGCCGCCGAGCTCCGCCGCGAGCGAGCGGACGTACGTCCCCGACCCGACGAGCAGGTCGAGCGTCGCGACGCCGTCGCCGTAGTCGAGGAGCTCCAGCGAGCGCACGGTCGAGCGGCGGATCGGCATCTCGACCTCCTCGCCGCGACGGTGGCGCCGGTAGGCCCGCTCGCCGCCGATCTTCACGGCCGAGGCGGCGGGGATGCGGAGGTCGACCTCGCCCCGCAGCCGAGCCAGCTGCTCCTCCAGCTCCTCGCGCGACGGCGCCGGGTGCTCGTCCAGCGTCTCCCCCTCGGGATCTCCGGTCGTCGTCGTCCGCGTGAGATCCACCTCGGTCACGTACCGCTTGTCGAGCCCCATCAGGCGGTTCTGCTCCTTCGTGAACCGGCCGAGCAGGACGAGCAAGAGGCCCGTGGCGAACGGATCGAGCGTGCCGGCGTGGCCGGCGCGGGCGCCGGTCCGGTCGCGCAGGTCGCGGACGATCGCGAAGGACGAGGGCCCGGCCGGCTTGTCGACGAGGACGAGCCCCGCCGGATCAAGCGCGCGCGGCGGCACGAGCCTCCGCGTACTGCCTGCGGATGAAGTCCACGATCTCCGGGATCTCCTTCTCCGAGGAAAAGCCGGCCGCCTGCCTGTGGCCGCCCCCGTCGCCGGACGCCCGTGCGATGGCGGACACGTCCAGCTCGTCCGAGCTCGACCGCAGGCTGACCCTCCGGGCCGGCCGGCCGGGAGCCGGAGGCTCGCGGATCAGGGCCGCCATCTCCGCGCCCTCGACCGCGCGCAGGAAGTCGATGATCCCCTCGGAGTACGGCTCCGCGGCGCCGACGTCGGCGAAATCGGTCTTCAGGAGATAGGAGACGACGATCCCGCCGCCCTCGTAGACCTGCGCCCGCTCGAGCGCGCGTGCGAGCAGCTTCAGCTTCGCGAGCTGGACGGACTCGTAGACGGACTGGAAGACGCGGTGCACGTCGGCCCCTGCCTCCACCAGCTCGGCCGCGAGCCGGAGCGCCCTCGGCGTCGTGTTCGCGTACTGGAAGCGGCCGGTGTCGGTGACGAGGGCGATGTAGATCGACTCGGCCAGCTCCGGGGTCAGCTCGACCCCGAGCAGCGCGACGAGGTCGCGCACGATCTCTCCGGTGGATGATGCGCCCGCGACGACGACGTTCACGTGGCCGAAGCGCGAGTTGTCGTGGTGGTGGTCGACGTTGAGGACGAGCGGCGCGCGCTCGATCGCCTCCTGACCGGCTCCGAGCCGGCTCTCGTTCGCGCAGTCGAGCGCGAAGAGGACGCGCTGCTCGACGTCGTCGGGAAGCTCCCGCCGGAGCTCTTCCAGCGGCATGAACCGGTACTCGGCCGGCAGCGGCGCCTGGCCGGAGAGGAACATGACCGAGTCCTTCCCGAGCGCGTCGAGCGTCTGCTTCGCGGCGAGCAGCGACCCGAGCGCGTCGCCGTCGGGGTTCTCGTGGGTCGTCAGGAGGAAGCGGTCGTGCCCGCGGACGGCCTCCGCGACGTCCGCCAGGTCATTCGTCGTCTGTGTCCGGGGCGAGCTCATCGATCAGTCGCGTCATCCGCACGCCGCGCTCGACGGTCGGATCGTATTCGAACGTCAGCTGGGGCGTCCTCTTCATGCGCAGCTCCCGGGCGATCCGGGACTGGAGGATGCCGTGCGCAGCCTGGAGCCCGTCGATCGTCTGCTCCCGCTTCTTCTCCGAGCCGAGGACGCTGACGAAGACGACCGCCTGGCGGAGGTCGGTCGACGTCCGCACTCCGGTGACGGTCACGAAGCCGATCCGCGGGTCCTTCAACTCGCCGACCGCCTCCGAGAGGACCTCCCGCACCGCGGCGTTCACCCGCCGCATCCGCTCAGTCATCGGTGGTCACGACCTCCCGCTCCACGAGGACGAGCTCGTAGTCCTGGCCGCTGAGGTACCGCACCGCCTCCTCGAGCAGCGTCAGCGCCTCGCCGTGCTCCCGCGCGACGCAGGCCACGGTCAGCCGGCTCCGCTGCCAGAGCTCGTGGTGGTCCACCTCGGCCACCGACGCGCCGAAGCGGTTCTGCAGCTGTGCCTTGGCCGACTTCACGTATTTCCGCTTGCCCTTCAGCGAGCCGGCCTCGGGGAAGTGCAGCTCGACGCTGAGGATGCCGACGTAGCCGGCGCCCACGGCGGCGGTTACGACTCTGTCGCGGCGCCGGCCGGCTCGGGCGCAGGCGTGTCGAGATCCGTGCGCTCGACCTGGCGGGTCTCGAAGGCCTCGAGGATGTCGCCGATCTTCACGTCGTCGTAGTTCGCGAGGTGGATGCCGCACTCGAAGCCCTCGGCCACCTCGCGAGCGTCGTCCTGGAAGCGCTTCAGGGAGTCGATCGTCGTCTCGTAGACCACCGTGCCCTCGCGGAGGATGCGGACCTGCGCGCCGCGGCGGACGACGCCGCTCGTGACCATGCAGCCCGCGATCGTTCCGACCCGCGAGGCGCGGAAGGTCTCGCGCACCTCGGCCTCGCCGATCGTCTCCTCGGTCGTGACCGGCTTGAGCATGCCGACGAGCGCCTGCTCGATGTCCTCGGTGAGCTGGTAGATGACCCGGTAGGTGCGGATCTCGACGCCCTCGCGCTCGGCGAGCGATCGGGCCTCCGCGGAGGGCCGGACGTTGAACCCGACGACGAGCGCGTCCGACGCCGACGCGAGG
>DASTWB010000224.1:0-3489 GCA_035758725.1 Gaiellaceae bacterium | reverse complement strand
CGCTCGCGCTCGTGCTCGGCCTCGGCCAGCTCGAGGCCGAGGCGACGTCGCTGGCGGCGATCTTGCCGACCGTCGCTGCGGGCGCGTGGCAGCAGCACCGTTACGGCAACGTCAACTGGCGCGACGGGCTGCTGCTCGGCGGCCTCGGCGTGGCCGGCGTCGAGGTCGGCGTTCGGGTCGCGGACGCACTGCCGGAGGACATTCTCCGCCGACTGTTCGCGCTGCTCCTCTTCGCGGTCGCGGCGCAACTCGCCCTGCGCGCCCTGCGCTCCTAGACTTTCCCCATGGCGAGAGCCGACGAGCTCTGGATCCCGCTGGTCGACGAGCCGATCGGGAGCATCGTCGCGCGCATCCAGGAGCAAGATCCGGCGCTGGAGGCGCTCGTCTCCTCCCCGCACCGGCTGCTCGCGTTCCGGACGTTCGCCTACATCCGCGTCGGCCTGCTTCTCGGCGAGTTCCTCGTCGACGACGACCTCGATCCGTACGACGGCTCGGCGAGCTGGGTCGAGACGCTCCTCGCCGACCCGGCCCACCGCGAGGCGGTCGAGCGTGAGGTGCGGGCGGTCGCGGACGAGATCGCCGCGGACCCGAGCTACGGCGACGAGGATCCGCTCGGTCCCGACGAGGAGGCGCGCCGCCGCTTCCGCGAGTTCGCGAAGAAGCGCCTCTCCTAGTCCACCGCGATCTGCGTGATCGCGAAGATCGCGGCGAACCCGGCCAAGGTCATCACGACGCGCAGGCGTGACGGCTCGTGGCTGTGCGCCTCCGGGAGCAGGTCGGAGGCGCCGATGTAGAGGAAGACGCCGGCGTAGAGCGCGAGGAGATGTCCGAGCGTCTGCTCGGAGACGTCGATCGCCGCGCCCACGGCGGCGCCGAAGAGCGGCGCCACGGCGACGAGCGTCAGCCAGCGGAGCGCGACGCGCCTCGTTCCTCCCTGGCGGAGGATGAACGTCACCGCATTCAGCCCGTCGGCGAAGTCGTGCGACACGACTGCAAGGAGGACGAGGACGCCCGTCGTGGTGTCCAGCCCGAAGGCCAGCCCGATGCCGAGCCCATCCGTGAAGGTGTGGAACGCGAGCGCCAGGGCGCCCATCGCGCCCACCCGCTGATGTGCACGGGCCTCGCCGGGGTCGTCGCGGTGATGGAGGACGAGGTATCGGTGGGCGACGAAGAAGAGGACGAAGCCGACGCCGACGAGCTCCATCACGCGGTGCGCGTCGCCGATGGAGCCGATCGCCTCCGGGATCAGGTCGAACAGCGCGACGGCGACGACGATGCCGCCGGAGAGCGCGATCGCGGTCCGCAGCTCCCGGTGCAGCCGAAGGGCGAGCGAGCCCCCGGCGAGCGTGGAGACGACCGTCAGGCCGGCGAGGGGAACCGCGATCCAGGTCACGGAGCCGAGCCTACATGAGAATGAGAACCGGTATCATCAGCGCTCATGACGTGGTCGGCCCACGCCCAGCTCGTGCTTCGAAACGCCGGCTTGAAGCCCGGCGGCGCCCGGAGCGCGGTCGTCGAGGTCCTCGGGCAGCAGCGGTGCTGCCTGCCGGCTGCCGAGATCCACGACGAGGTCCGGAGGCGTCGCCCCGGCGTCGGAATCGCAAGCGTGTACCGCGCCCTCGAGACGTTGACCGCCCTCGGCCTCGTCCACCGGATCGACCTCAGGTCCGGCGGCGCGCGCTACGAGCCGGCTGCACCGAGCGGCGACCATCACCACCACCTCGTCTGCGGCGACTGCGGGAAGGTGGAGGCGTTCAGCGACGACGGGCTCGAGCGGGCCATCCACACCGTCTCGCAGGCGGCGTCGTTCCGGATCGACGAGCACGAGGTCGTCCTCCGGGGGCGCTGCGAGACCTGCGCCTGAAGCGTGCCGTCGCGGAGATATCCGCTGCGAAGGAGCGAAACGCCGCCCGATTGCGAATAATGTCGTGGGGTGGTCCGGCGCGCGACACTGCTCTTCGGCGCCGCAGCGGTCCTGGTGTTCACGGGATCGAGCGGTGTGTCCTCCGCTGTCGGCGGTGGAACGTCGAGCGCCGAGGCGTTTGCGATTCAGGTGTCCGTCCCGGGTCGAGGCGGGTCGGTCGCGGGCGCCGTCTCGGCCCCGCCGGACGCCGTCGGCGTCGGCGGCGCCTACGCATACCCCGCCGACGGCTCGATCGTGCAGGCGGCGTCGGTCTCCTCGAGCGTCTCGGCGGACAGCGGCGTCTCGAGCGCGACCGTGGCCGTCTCCGGGCTCTCGCTCTTCGGCGGTGAGGTCACCGTCGGCTCGGTCACCGTCAAGGCCGGCGCGAAGGCCTCCGGGAAGGCTGCGTCCGGCTCCACGCGCGGATCGGCCGTGGCCGGGATGGTCGTCGCCGGTCAGGCCGTCGCGACTCCTCCGAACAGCGCCGTCCCACTCGGCGACTGGGGAACGGCGACAGTGCTCGAGCAGTCCGGCTCCGCGTATCGCGCGAACCGGACGCGCGGGTACAACGCCGGCGTCACGGCGCTCCAGGTGCACCTGAACGTCGACCACGCGGGACTGCCGGCCGGCACCGACATCGTCGTCGGCTACGCGGACGTCGCCGCCGAGGCGACTCCCCCGCAGCCCGCGGCGCGTCCGGGGGACGACACGCAGCGAAGGATCAGGCCCAGGCTGCACAAGCCCAGGCAGGCCCAGGTCCGTCCGAAGGCCCCACCCGTCCGGAACGTCCCTACCGACGTGATCCCGCGGCTGACCGCCAGCGGCTACGTCTTCCCGGTCTACGGCGCCGCCTCGTTCACGGACTCCTTCAACGCGCCGCGCGCGACGACCGGGTGGCACCACGGAGAGGACATCTTCGCCCCGCTCGGCGCGCCGGTCCTCGCCGTCGCCAACGGGATCGTCTACTCGGTGGGCTGGAACGAGGTCGGCGGCCTGCGCTTCTGGCTCCAGGATCTCGCCGGCAACGAGTTCTACTACGCGCACCTCTCGGCGTTCTCGCCCCTGGCGATCAACGGCGCACAGGTGCGCGCGGGCGACGTGATCGGGTTCGTCGGGAACACGGGGGATGCGGAGCACACGCCGTACCACCTGCACTTCGAGATCCATCCGGTCTCGCTGCTCTACCGCGGCTACGACGGCAGCGCGGTCCCGCCGCACTCCTACCTGTCGGCGTGGAAGCGGCTGACGGACCTGCCCTTCACCGCCGTCTCGGGCTGGGCACCGCCGCTGTCGGACTCCAGCCGGGCTCCGAGGCCCGGCGCGATCCTGCTCCAGTCACGTGACATCTCGAGCGCGAGCGGGCTCGAGCCCGGCTCGCTGCGCCGCGCGCTGCGCTCGAGCGGTGCCTCGGTCGCCGACGGGTCGCTGGCGGGAATGGTCCCGCGCGGCCGCGCCGGCCTGAGGGCGCTCGCGAGAGCGCTCAGCGGCCCGACTCCCTAGACCGACACCGCGCAGAACGGCTCAGCCCGCTCCGGCGTCACGCCATCTTGGGCGAGGGGGTGGCGTCGCGCCCCCTGGGCCGCGCG